>NZ_MDDT01000017.1:0-208693 GCF_001854815.1 Mesorhizobium sp. LCM 4576 | reverse complement strand
CCCCGTGCAAAGCCCTCCTTGTGGGAGAAGGTGGCCGCGAAGCGGCCGGATGAGGGGTGTTGGAAGGAATGAAGCGCCGGCGGTTGGGCACAACGGTGCTGCAAGGCGAACGCCATTGCCAAGCTGGAACACCCCTCATCCGTCTCGGCGCTTCGCGCCGATCCACCTTCTCCCACAAGGGGAGAAGGGGAAGGCGCTTCACTTCTTGAAGTTGGCGATGAACTGCTTGAACTGCGGCGTCGGCGGCCTGGCGAACATTTCCTTCGGTTCGCCGACCGAATCCACCTCGCCCTTGTGCAGRAACATCACCTTGCTCGACACGTCGCGGGCGAAGCCCATTTCGTGGGTAACGACCAGMATGGTGCGCCCTTCCTCGGCGAGCGAGCGCATGACGCGCAGCACCTCGCCGACCAGCTCCGGATCGAGCRCCGATGTCGGCTCGTCGAACAGCATCACCTTGGGGTTCATCGCCAGGGCGCGGGCGATCGCGGCGCGCTGCTGCTGGCCGCCCGACATGTGCGGGGGATAGTAGTTGCGCCGCTCCCATATGCCGACGCGCTTCAGCAGCGCCTCGGCCTGCTCCAGRCACTCCGCGCGCGGGCGCTTGAGCACATGCGTCGGCGCGGCGACGAGGTTTTCGAGCACCGTCATATGCGACCAGAGATTGAAGCTCTGGAAAACCATGGCGAGGTTGGCGCGGATTCGCTCCACCTGGCGGATATCGGCCGGCATCTGATGRCCGTCACGGCTTTGCTTCATCTTGATGAGCTCTCCGTCGACCCGGACTTCTCCGGAATCCGGGGTTTCGAGGAGGTTGATGCAGCGCAGCATCGTGCTCTTGCCGGAGCCTGAGGAGCCGAGGATCGAGATGRCGTCGCCCTTGTGCGCCTCGAGCGAAATGCCCTTGAGCACCTCGTGWTCGCCGAAGCATTTGCGCAGGCCCTTGACGCTGATCGCGGGCGTCTCGCCGGAGGACGGTACTGCTTGCGCGGCAGCGGCGACATTTGCCGACATCACAACACCTCCGGGATGGKTTTGATTTGCTGGCTCTGCTCGGGCGGCGGGCGCAGATGCGGCGAAAGCCGGTATTCGACCCAGGCGAACAGCCGCGCGATCGACAGGTTGAGCAGCAGGTAGATCACCCCGGCGCAGGTCAGCACCTCGATCGGCCGGAACGTGTCGTGCTGGATCTTCTGCGCCGTTCCCATCATCTCCATGATGGTGACGACGGAGGCGAGCGCGGTCGCCTTGGTCATCAGGATGATTTCAGTCGAATAGRCCGGCAAGGCCAGACGCAGCGCGATCGGCAGCGTGACGAGGCGGAAGCGGGTGAAAGCYGACATGCCGAACGCCTTGGCCGCCTCGATCTGGCCGACGGGCACCGCCCGCAGCGCRCCGCGGAAGATCTCGCTCTCATAGGCGGCCGTGTTCAAGGCCATGGYGACGATCGTGCAATACATTGGATCGCGCAGGATCGGCCACAGGATCGGGCTGTGGCGGACGAAATCGAACTGGGAGAGCCCGAAATAGATCAGATAGAGCTGCACCAGGAGCGGCGAGCCGCGGAAGACGAAGACATAGGCGCGGGTGAAATATTCGCCCAATTTGTAGCCGGAAGCCCGCAGCCAGGTCAGGCCGGTGGCGATGACGAGGCCGAAGGCGATGCCGAAGAACCAGATCTCGAGCGTCAGCGGCAGCGCCTTGAGCACGCTCCACATGGTCGAAAGGTAGAAGTCGAAATCCACCGCCACCCCTCACTTCGGCCGCGTGAAACTGCGCGAGGTGTAGCGCTCGGCCCTGTCGAAGATCGGCGTCGAGATCGAGGTCATCACCAGGTAAAGGATGYCGGCGAGCGTGTAAAAAAGYAGCGAATGATGCGTCGAGCGCGCCGCCTTGTTGGCGGTGAGCATCAGTTCGGCGACGCCCGTGACCGAGATCAGCGCCGAATCCTTGATGGTCAATTGCYAGACATTGCCCAGCCCCGGCACCGCGAGGCGCAGGACCTGCGGCATGATCACGAGGYGAAACCGCAGCCAGGCCGACATGCCGTAGGCGCGGGCCGCTTCCAGCTCGCCGCGGTGGATGGCCAGGAACGACCCACGAAAGACCTCGGCCTGGTAGGCGCCGGAAATGATGCCGACCGCGAGCACGCCGCCGAGGAAGCTCGGCATGTTCAAGATGTCGGTCGAGCCGATCGATCCGGTCGACCTCGCCACGCCGGTCAGCACCTGCGTGCCGCCATAGTAGAACAGGTAGATGATCAGAAGTTCCGGTTCGCCGCGGAAGACCGTGGTGTAGCTCTCGCCGATGAACTTCAGCCCGCCGCGATGCGAAAGCTTGGCCGCCGCCACCAAGGACCCCAGTATCGCGCCGATCAGCATCGAGACGACGGTGACGGCGAGCGTCCAGCYAATGCCCCAGAGCAGTTGCACGCCCCAGCCGGCGGCCAACAGCTCATAGGCCGTCGASACCTGGTCCTTGAGATCGTTGAGAAACTMCACTTACGGCTCCTGCGGACGCCGAGAGATATGCATCGACGGTTGTTCAATGCAAAACGGGAGCAGCCTTGGCTGCTCCCGTTGCGACATCACTTGGTAATGTCGATCTTGAACCACTGCAGGGAGTATTTCGACACCGAGCCGTCGTCGAGCGCCGCCTTGAGCGCCTTGTTGTAGATGTCCTGCAGATCCTTGTCGGTCTTGCGGAAAGCCGCGCCGATGCCCGGTCCGAGGATCGGACCACCCTTGAATTGCGGGCCAACGAATTCCAGGTCCTTGGYATCGGGCTTGGCCAGCGTGCCGAGGAAATAGGTGGTGTCGGCGAAGGCTACGTCGATACGACCCGCCATCAGGTCGAGATCGTGCTCGTCGGTGGTCTTGTATTCATGGACGTTGGCGACATCCTTGAGATACYTGTCGGCGAAGGTCGCCTCCGTGGTCGAAACCTGCAGGCCGAGATTCTTGCCGGTGAGTTCCTTGCGCAGCGTATCGAGCGCCGCCTTGGATTCGGCGTCGTCCTTCGACAGGTCGATCATCTTGCCTTTGTTGGACAGATTGGCCAGCGGGCCGTTCTTGTCCGCAAGGAAGGCTACCGGCGAAGAGGCATAGGGGATCGAGAAATCGATCGTCTTCATGCGCTCTTCGGTGATCGACATGCCGTCCATGACGATGTCGAACTTACCCGCGGTGAGACCGGGAATGACGCCGTCCCAGTCCTGCGCGACGATGTTGCATTCGAGCTTGGCGCGGGCGCAGACGTCGTTGAGGATGTCCACCTCGAAGCCGACGATCTTGCCGCTGGCGTCCGTCTGGTTCCAGGGGGCGTAGGAGCCCTCCATGGCGACCGTGACGGTCTTCCAGTCCTTGGCCATTGCCGGGGTCGAGCAAGTCAACGCCAGCGCTGCCAGCGCGATCCAACGTGATGATGTCACAGTAGTGTCTCCCGTATTTTGTTCTTGGAACCCTCTGATACCAATTGCTTAGCCCAGCCCCAATTCTGCGACAAGGGCAGTTTTCCGCTTCACGCGTTGTTGCAATCCGCTCGTGAATCCAAACGCGCCTCGCGRCTTCCACCGCGAGCATCGGCTCAATCAGGGCTGCGGGCCAAACGGCGGGACTACTCCGCGGGGGCGCCCGCAACGTTTTGGCGCGTTGCTTCCATCATCCGGCGCCGGGYGCGGAAGACGCCCCATTGCTGGTCGACCARCACGCCGATCAGGATCACGCCGCCCATCACCGCGAAGTTGAGCGATGAGGGAATGCCGAGCAGGTTGACGAGGTTCTGCAGCTCCTGCAGCAGCACGGTGCCGAGGACGACGCCGACMAGCGAGCCCTCGCCGCCGCGTAGCGAGAAGCCGCCGAGCACCGCAGCGGCGATGGCATAGAGCTCGTAGAACTGGCCGTGGCTGGCCGGCGAGATCGAGCGCGTGTACATGGCGAAGTAGATCGCCGACAGCGCCGTCAGCACGCCGCAGATGACATAGGCCGCGATGATGATCCGGCCGGTGCGGATGCCGGAATATTTCGCCGCTTCCTCGTTCTTGCCGATGGCGTAGAGATAGCGGCCGAACACCGAGCGATGCAGCACCACCCACATGACGAYGGCGATGACGATCAGCGCGATGAAGGAGTTCGGCAAGCCGTAGGAGCGGCCGGCGGTCAGGAATTCGAGCGTCGGGAAATTCTGCCCGAAGGCGAAGCCCGCCGTGCCGTCGGCGGTGTAGAAACGCGCCACGCCGCGATAGATCAAGAGGCCGCACAGCGTCACCACGAAGGGCTGCAATTTGAGCCGCGTGATCAGCCAGCCATGCACGAAACCGATGACGGCGCCGAGCGCGATGATCACCACGAAGGCCAGCGGCCAGTCCAATTCGCGCACCGCGATGAAATCGATGAACAGCGTGCCGAGAAGCGCAATCAGCGAGCCGACCGACAATTCGATGCCGCCGGTGATGATGACGAAGGCCTGGCCGATCGACAGGATGCCGAACAGCGCGACGAGGTTGGAGGTGTTGGCAAGGTTGATCGCCGACAGGAAGCGCGGATTGATGGCCGTGACCACCGCGCCGACCACCAGGATCAGGATCAGCAAGCCGAGATCTTTCTTGCTCATTCAACTCCTCCCGCCGCTTGCAGCAATTTCGGCTTCTTGCCGACCGCCAGCAAGAGCACGTTCTCCTGGCTGAAATCGTCTTTGTCGAGGATGCCGGAGATCTGCCCCTCATGCATGACCGCGATGCGGTCCGACACGCCGATCACCTCTTCCATGTCGCTGGAGATCATCAGCACGGCGACGCCGGCATCGGCCAGCGCCCGCATCAGCCCGTAGATCTCGGCCTTGGCGCCGATGTCGATGCCGCGCGTCGGCTCGTCCAGGATCATCACCTTGGGGTTCATCGCCAGCCATTTGGCCAGAACCACCTTCTGCTGGTTGCCGCCCGACAGCGTGCCGGTGCGGGTCAAGACCGACGGCGCCTTGATGCCGAGGTTCTTCTTCTGCTTTTCCGCCGTCGCCAGCTCGGCGCCGGTGGAGACCAGCGAGCGCCTGGCATGCGCCGGCAGGTTGGGCAGCGTAATGTTCTGCGCAATCGAGAGATCGAGCAATATGCCGGTGAGCTTGCGGTCCTCCGGCACGAGGAAGATGCCGTTCGCCACCGCGTCGGCGGCCGAACCGACATCGAGCGGCTTGCCGTCGAGCGTGACGCTGCCGGCCAACCGCTCGTCGACGCCGAACAGCACGCGGGCGAGCTCCGTGCGGCCGGAGCCGACCAGGCCGGCGAGGCCGAGGATCTCCGCGCGCCTCAATTCGAGGCTGACCGGCCTGTCCGGATAGGTGCTGGTGCGGATCGCGTCGGCCGACAGCGCGACGCCGCCCGGCGCGCGGGCGGCTTCGCCGGCCTTCTCGCGCTCCTTCAGCATGCGGCCGATCATCAGCCTGACCATCTCGTCGTGGTTGATCTCAACCTTCGCCAGCGTGCCGGCCAGCGTGCYGTCGCGCAGCACCACGACACGGTCGGCGACGCGCTCGATCTCATGCAGCCGGTGCGAGATGAAGATGACGCTGATGCCTTCGGCCTTCAGGCCCTTGATGACGTCGAGCAGCTTTTCGGTCTCGGCGATCGGCAGGCTGGAGGTCGGCTCGTCGAGGATGACAAGACGAGCCTTGATCGACAGCGCCTTGGCGATCTCGACCATCTGCTGCTGGGCGAGCGACAGCGACGCCACCGGAGCGTCGGCCGAGAAATTGGCGCCAACGCGCTTCAGCAGCGGCGCCACCATGTCGCRCAGCCTGGCGCGGTCGACCAGCCGCAGCGGCCCGGCGCGCAGCGGCTCGCGGCCGAAGAAGATGTTGGCGGCGACGTCGAGGTTTTCGAAGAGGTTCAGTTCCTGATGCACGAAGGCGATGCCGGAGCCGATGCTTTGCTCGACGGTCAGCCCGTCATGCGCCGCGCCATCGACGGTGATGGTGCCGCTGTCCGGCCGCGTCACGCCGCCGAGGATCTTCATCAGCGTCGATTTGCCGGCGCCGTTTTCGCCGACAAGGCCGATGACCTCGCCGGGCCGGACCTCCATCGAGAACCGGTCCAGCGCGACAACGCCCGGATAGGTCTTGCGCACGGCCTCCAGGCTCAGGAACGGAGCGGTGATCGGTTGAGTGGTGTCGGTAGAGGTCATCGCGCCTAGGTTTACCGCACGGGGCAACAGCCGGTGGCCACAGACTGACGGGCCTTGGCCGGCCCGTCAATACGAACGCCGGCTCAAGGCAAACCCTTGAGCCGGCGCAACCRTGCCGGGCTTACTTGCCCGCCATCGCCTTGAGGTTGGCGGCGTAGGCGTCGACGTCATCCTTGCCGATGATCTTGGTCGGGATGATGATCAGGTTGTTGGCCGGGATGYCCGACTTGTCGCCCTTCAGATAGGCGGCCATCAGCTTCATGCCCTGATAGGCCCATTCGAACGGCTGCTGCACCACGGTGGCGGCGACGGTGCCTTCCTTGACGCCGCCCAGCGTGATCGGATCGTCGTCGAAGCCGACGACGGTGATCTGGCCGAGCTTGCCGGCGTCGCGCAGCGCTTCATAGATGCGCGGCGTGTTGTAGGAGTAGAAGCCGACCATGCAGGTGATGTCGGGGCTGGCGACCAGCGCGTCCTCGACATTCTTCTTGGCGCGCGCCTGGTCGATATCGTCGCCGCGCACGTCGACCAGCTCGATCTTGCTGCCGGCGAGCCCGTCCTTCATGCCCTGGATGCGCTCCTTGGCGTTGTCGGCGCCGAGCAGGCCGACGAAGCCCAGGCATTTGCCGCCGTTGGGCATCGCCTTCTTGGCGATCTCGGCGGCCTGCTTGYCGGCATCGACGTTGGACGAGCCGATATAGGCGACGCGCTTGGTCTGGGGCGCATCGGAGTCGGTGGTGAACAGCGCGGTTTCCGACGCGATCTTGTTCAGCCCGTCGGTCGAGGTCTTGGGATCGACGGCCGAGACCATGATGCCCTTGACGCCTGCCGTCACCAGATCGTCCATCAGTCGCTGCTGGATGGCGACCGAGGATTGCTCCGGATATTTGAGCTCGAGATTGTAGTCGGGCAATTCGGCCTGCGCCTTCTTCACGCCGGCTTCCGCCGCCTTCCAGAAGTCTGACGCGCCGTTGACGACAAAAGCCAGCGTCGGCTTGTCGTCCGCGCGGGTAACCGCCGTGGCCGCAAGCCCGATGAGCAGGGCCGCCGCGGCGACAGATGCATTACGGATCATGGRTTTCATAGTTCAACCTCCCTTGTAGAACTTGCCTTGTAGAACTCGTCGCCGATGTCTCGGCTGCGGCCCGGACAACCCTCCTCCTCAAGGGTGCGGCGCAAAGGTCCGCCGACTTAAGAACGGTGCCGATCCGRCCGCGGTCGAGACACTAGACACTCATGTGGCGTTCGTAAATAGTCCGATTTGTCTGACATTTTCGTGAGAATGGACCCGAGCCCAGACCGGCAATGGCGCCGGTTTTCATGCAAGCGTCCCTCGCACCWGTCGCCCCCGAACGGAGACGACGAGTTGACACTAGAACGCTAACGGCTATTAGTAAAGAGTATTAGTTATGAGGCGAGGACGCGTATTTTCGAAGCGGAGGAGACGCTGGTCGAAGGGTACGCCGGGAGTGAGGAGAACGAGCGCGGCAAAGCCTGTAGCCGTGCCGAAGATACAGGAATTGTCAGCATTGTTGACCTTGTCTGACTGGTTTCGTCGCGAAGCGTCGTAGCCGGTGATTTGCATGTTGTGCTTGCTAATATATATTAGTCGACGCCATCTCGATAAACGCGCCGACCTCGACCATCTTGCCGTTGCCGCCGCCTTTGCTTTAGAGCCGGCTGGGTTTGGGAAACGACCATGAGCGAACCGACGGAACTCAGCGACCCTCCCGGGACTTCCAGGCGCCGCAAGCCGGCCGCCAAGCCCAAGGGGCGCGTCACCATGACCGACATCGCGCGCGCCGCCGGCTGCTCGCAGGCGACGGTCTCGTTCGTGCTCAACAATTCGCCGGGTATCAGGCTGTCGCAGCAGACCCGCGACCGGGTCATCGAGGCAGCTCGAGCGCTGGGCTATTCGCCGCCGGTCTTTTCGGCGCTCAGGCCGCCGGTGACGCCGTTCGAAGGCCTGGACGGCATCATCGGCTTCGCAGTCGACCAGCTCGCCACCAGCCCCGAGGCGGTGGTCGCCATCGAGGGCGCGCGACAGGCTTCGTGGAACGCCGGCAATGTGCTCCTGGTGGCGCAGACCATGGGCGACGCGGTGATGGAACCGCGGGCGATTTCAGCGCTGACGAGGCGCGGCATCTCGGCGCTGATCTACATGACCATCTTCACCCGCGAGATCGCCGCGCCGGATTTCCTCTACAGCCTCGACATCCCTGTCATCCTGCTCAACTGCTACACCGCCGACTATGCCTTCCCGGCCGTGGTTCCCTCCGAGATCGCCGGCGGCCAGAGCGCGACGAGGCATCTGATCGCCCACGGCCATCGCCRCATCGCCACGATCACCGRCGAACCGTGGATGYAGGCCGCRCAGGATCGRCTGAAAGGCTATCGCCGTGCCTTGGCCACCGCCGACATCCCTTTCGATCCGGAGCTGGTGGTCGAGGGCGACTGGTCGGCCAGCGCCGGTTATGCCGCGACGGTCAAGCTGCTCGGGCTCGAGGAGCGACCCACCGCGATCTTCTGCCAGAACGACCGCACCGCGATCGGCTGCTACGAGGCGCTGAAGGAAGCCGGCCTGCATATCCCGCAGGACATTTCCGTGGTCGGCTATGACGATGAGGAGATCGCCCGCCATCTCTTCCCGCCGCTGACGACGTCGATCCTGCCGCATCTGGCGATGGGCCAATGGGCGATCGAGCAGCTCGAAACGCCACCGACGCCCGGCCGCGGCCGCTATCCCATCACCAAGCTGGAATGCCCGCTGGTGGAGCGGGAGAGCGTGGGGAACGTGCCCGCACAATTGCGGTGACCCTGCCCTGGGACAGGATTATGATGGGTGGGCGTGTGTTCCTTTGCGATAGGAAAAACGCTCATGTGGCCGAACCGCCGTTTATGCGATCTCTTGAAGATCGARCATCCGATCATCCAAGCTCCGATGGCCGGCTCGGCAACGCCGCAGCGGTAAGCAATGCCGGTGGGCTCGGGTCGCTCGGCTGCGCATCGATGCTGCCGGATGGCCTGCGCAACGTGGCGCGCCAGATGCGCGCCTCGACCGAGCGGCCCTTCAACCTCAATTTCTTTGTTTTTCCCAGACCCAATACCAGCGACGCCGTGCTGACCGGGGTCATCGACAGGTTGCGGCCCTACTACGAGGAGCGTCACTCGACGAACCCTCGCGGAAGCTTCCGCCGATCGGACCGGGTTTCGACGACGAAAAGCTTGAACTGCTGCTGGAGATCCGCCCRCCGGTCGTGAGCTTTCATTTCGGCATTCCAGATGCGGCTGACGTCGGCAGGCTGAAGCGAGCCGGGATCGCGATCATCGGCACCGCGACGAATGTCGCCGAGGCGCGCAAGCTCGTCGACGGCGGGGCCGATGCAGTCATCGCCCAGGGCTGGGAGGCGGGCGGCCACCGGGGCTCGYATGCCCCCAATGGTCCCGGCGACGGCGTCGGCGCGATGGCGCTGGTCCCCCAGGTCGTCGATGCCGTCAAGCTCCCGGTCATTGCCGCGGGAGGCATCGCAGACGGCCGCGGCATAGCGGCGGCTTTCGCGCTTGGCGCCAGCGGCGTGCAGATCGGCACCGGCTTTTTGTCCTGCGACGAAGCCGGCACGGACGCACCGCGCCGCGCCCTGATGCGCGCCGCGAGCGACATGGACACTATGGTCACCGACGCCTTCACCGGCCGCGCGGCGCGGGCGAGACGCACCCGCTATGCCCTGGAGATGGAGGAGAGCAGGACGCCCCTTCCGGACTTCCCGCAAATGGTCGCGCTCAGCGCTCCGCTCGGTGACGCTGGGGCAAAGGGAGATTTCGCCTTTCATCTCTATGGCCAGGCGGCAGCGCTGAACCGGGAGCTTCCTGCGGGCGAATTGATGCGGACGCTCGTGGCCGAAACAAGTGACGTGTTCGAAGCGCTCTCGGCCGGCAAAGGGATGCCTGCCTGAGCGAAGCCTCCGGTCGCTGGCGCTCCCGATAAGTCCCACCCAGATCGCAAAGATCAGCCGGCAAGCAGGGACGCCATACGGTTGCGATCGATGATGTTGGCGCTCGGCGGTAAGGGCTGACCATCCAGCTCGGCCAGTTTTGCCGCGATATGCGGCCTGGCGACGACGTCCTGTGGCAGCGAAACGCACATGGCGATCTCGATCACGCCGCGAAACACCTCGGYATCCTCGCTTGCGGCGGCGAAAAGCCGGGCCGTGACCGGATTCGGCGGCGGAACAGGAAGGCCGTCCGCCAGGGCGTTCATCTCCGCTATCCGGGCACGGTCGGCGGCGATCTGGTTGCGATAGAACGGGCCGACCTGGCGCTCGGTCTCGGCATCGTATTCTCGCGAGAATTCGGCAGGGTCGTCGATGTGCCGGCGAACGATGTTCCTGAGCACCTGCGCGTGCACAAGACCGACGCTCAAGCCCCGCCCGGCGGACGGATTGGTGCAGGCCCAGGCGTCGGCCACAGCCGCAAATCCGGTGACGACGGRCTGGCCGTCGACGACAAAGCGCCGGTAGCGGTCGAGAACGCCCGCCATCAGCAGGACATGCGTGATCGGCTCGCCGTCAAGCCAATGGGCCTGCATGGGACAGGCCATGACGACACGGTGGAACGTGGCCGTGTCGCGCAAAGCCCGCATGGCCTTGTTTCTCGCGGAAGTGAACAGGGTGACCGACCAGGTGTCGTTGTCGCCGTCCAGCGTGAGAATGGAGAACATCCCCATCGGCGTGAGCAGGCGGCCCTTTCGGCGCGGCCGCTGCTTGCCAGTGAAGTAGCGGGTGAAGTAGGCGAAATTGCTGTCCTCGGCTTCCTCGCTCGGGCTGCGGCCTCCGGCCGCCACGATCCATTCGCAGGCAGGGCTTCGCCGACCCATCGCGTCGATCACCAGATCGGCGCGAATCTCTTCGCCGGAGGTTGTGCGGAYGCCCGCAATATGCGGCACGCCGGGAATGGCCGAAGCGCCCGTGACCAGTTCGCGAACCTTGGTCCCCCGCCGGATCATCACATTGGGCGCCGCTTGCGCCATCTCGGCCACGGCCCATTCGATCACTGGCCGCCGGCCGGTGACGAAGCGCATCGCTTCATCGCCCGGGCGGGGCGCCCTGTCCGTTATTGTCGGGGGCAGCGACCGAGGGTCGAAGAAGTCCATCCAGACGCAGCCGGCGCGCAGCAATATATCCGTCAGCCCGGGCAGTTCCTGATCGGCGACCATCCGGAAACGCGAGCTGAGGTTGTGAGGCTGCCTGAATTGCGCGACGCCAGGGCGCTCCCAATCCCACCCTTGAACGGAACTCGAAGGCTGATCCGCCGGATCGGCCTCAAGGACCGTCACGTCATGACCGTCGCGGCCAAGCATGGCCGCCGTGCACAACCCGATTACGCCTCCACCGCAAATCAGGATCTTGCTCACCCCGTCCCCCAATGTCCGCGAGGGTCGGCACTATATTAGCTTCTGTACATGTTCCCGGCAACGTGCCGGACCGGCCAGCGCCGACCCGCTCCACGCCTGGTTGCGCTCACGGGACGATCGGCTGCTTTCGTCGCTTGGCATGGCTCCCGCGCAGGTCTAGGCTGGAAGCAGCGAAGGGAGGGCGGGATGACATCAAGCTTCACCGTTCACGCCGCGTCCGGCTATGAGCAGCTCATGGGCCGCTGGAGCCGCAGGCTTGCGCCCAAGTTCATCGATTTCGCCGGGCTTGCCCCCGGCGAAAAAATCCTCGATGTCGGCTGCGGCACCGGTAGCCTGACCTTCGAGCTGGCGAAATCGGCCCATCTCGCGGAAATCCAGGCCATCGATTTTTCCCCGGTCTTCGTCGCGGCGGCGAAGGAGAAAAACACCGATCCGCGCGTCACCATCAGCCAGGCCGATGCCACGGCGCTGCCGTTCGCCGACAATGCGTTCGACCGCGCGCTGGCGCTGCTGGTCCTGCACTTCGTGCCGGAGGCCGGCAAGGCGGTGGCCGAGATGCGCCGCGTCGTGCGGCCGGGCGGCGTGGTCGCGGCCGTGGTCTGGGACCATTACGGCGGCATGACCGGCATGCGCATGATGATCGACACCGTCGCAGCGCTCAGCGAAAGCGGGCGCCAGATGCGCAGCCGCTATTGCTTCCAGCCGATGATGCAGCCGGGCGAGATGAAGCGGACCTTTGCCGAGCAGGGTCTCGTCGACGTTACCGAGGCCGAGCTGATGATCCGCATGGACTACGCGGATTTCGACGACTTCTGGGCGCCGATCGGCGCCGGCGAAGGGCCGCTCGGCAGATACATTACCACGCTGGACGCGGCCGAACAGAAGCGCATCGAGGCCGCCGTGCGYGATGCCTATCAGGCCGGCAGGCCCGACGGCCCGCGATCCTTCGCCAATATCGCCTGGGCCTGCCGCGGCATCGTTCCCTGAACGTCGGCAGCGCCTCAATTGCCGCCGGCTGCCGTGGCGTTGATCTCCCAGCCATCGACCCAGACCTGCCGCAGTCGGTCGCCCTCGCCCTTGAACCATAGGCCCGCCGGCCGGCAATCCTCGATGCGGTCGCTGCGGAAATTGCGGATGGCCTGGCGCAATTCGCACCAGGCGACGACGTTGGCGGTCTCGGCATAATAGACCAGCGCGACCGGACGGATGACGCGGTCGGTCGCCCGCCCCGCCTCGTCGCGATAGGAGAGGCTGAGCTTCTCCTCATCGCGGATGGCGCGGCGGACCAGGGCGAGGTCGACAGCGGCGGCGGACGGCGGCGCGAAGCCCCAGGCATGGATTGCGTTGGCGTCGAGCGTCTGCCGCAGGGGCGGCGGCACGGCGCCGGCGATCTTGGCTCCGACGCGTTTTGCCGCTTGCTTGAGCTCATCGTCGCCGGTGCGTTCGAGCAACGCCAGCGACAGCACGATCGCCTCCATCTCCTCGATGGAAAACATCAGCGGCGGCAGGTCGAAGCCGGGGCGCAGGATATAGCCGATGCCGCGCCCACCCTCGATCGGYACGCGCATCGCCTGCAGGGCGACGATGTCGCGATAGACCGAGCGCACGGTCACCTCCAGCCGCTCTGCGATCGTCGCCGCCGTCACCGGCTTCTTTGCCAGACGCAGGATCTGGATGATCTCGAAGAGGCGCGAGGCCTTGCGCATTTTTCCACCCGACCGAAACGCAACTGACACACCCCCGTCAGTTGGGGTGACCTATAGGGCCGTCTACGCGCTTGAAAATCAACAGATTCCTTTGTGGGCAAGCGACCGAAGCGACAGGCAACTGACATGAGCTATGCCGAAAACCTCTGGCTGTTCTTCGTGCTTCTGCTCGGCATCATCGCCGTCCCGGGCATGGACATGCTGTTCGTGCTGGCCAACGCGCTGACCGGTGGCAGCAATCGCGGCCTGGCGGCCACCGCCGGCATCATGCTGGGCGGCGCGGTGCACACGCTGAACGGGGCGGTCGGCGTCGGCCTGCTCATGCATTTCGTGCCGGTGCTGTTCACGCCGCTGCTGGTCGCCGGCGCCGCCTACATGGCCTATATCGGCATTTCGCTGATGCGCAGCTCGATCACCGTCGGCGACGACCGCCCCACGGCGAGCCRCTCGGCCTGGAAGGCATTTCGTCAGGGCCTGGCCACCTGCCTGATCAATCCGAAGGCCTATCTCTTCATCCTTGCCGTCTATCCGCAATTCCTGAAGCCGGCTTACGGCCCGATCTGGATGCAGGCGACAATCATGGGATTGCTGACGGTCGCCACGCAGGCGGCGATCTATGGCGGGCTCGCCGTCACCGCCGGCCGCAGCCGGGAGCTGCTGGTCGACAATCCGCAAGCGACCATACTTGCTGGGCGAGTCGCCGGGCTGCTGCTGTTTGCCGTTTCGATCTTCACGGTCTGGGAAGGGTTGAGGGCGGCGTGAGCGCCGCCCTCTCCAACATTTCGCTCAGGCAGCGCCTTGCCGGCTGGCGAGCAGTTCGCGCTTCACCGACCGGCGCCATTCGACGGCGCCGGCAAGGCCGTGCAGCACGGTCTCGGTGGTCGCCCAGTCGATGCAGCCGTCGGTGATGCTCTGGCCGTAGACGAGCGGCTTGCCGGGCACGACGTCCTGGCGGCCGGCGACGAGATTGCTCTCGATCATGACGCCGATGATGCGCTCGTCGCCGGAAGCGACCTGGCCCGCCACGTCATGCGCAACCTTCGGCTGGTTCTCCGGCTTCTTGGCGCTGTTGGCGTGGCTGACATCGATCATCAGCCGCGGCGCGACGCCGATGCGGCCGAGCTCGGCGGCGGCAGCCTCGACGCTTGCGGCATCGTAGTTCGGCGTGATGCCGCCGCGCAGGATGACATGGCAATCCTCATTGCCRGTGGTCGCGGCAATGGCGCTGCGGCCGCCCTTGGTCACCGCCATGAAATGATGCGGCTGGGCGGCCGACTTCACCGCTTCGCCGGCGATCCTCAGATTGCCGTCGGTGCCGTTCTTGAAACCGACCGGGCAGGAGAGACCCGAGGCCAGCTCGCGATGGATCTGGCTTTCGGTGGTTCGCGCGCCGATGGCGCCCCAGGCGACGAGGTCGGCGATGTATTGCGGCGTGGTCATGTCGAGGAATTCGGTCGCCGCCGGCAGGCCGAGATTGTTGACGGCCGACAAGACGTTGCGCGCCATGCGCAAGCCCTTGTCGATGTTGAAGCTGCCGTCGAGGTCGGGATCGTTGATGAGGCCCTTCCAGCCGACCGTGGTGCGCGGCTTCTCAAAATAGACGCGCATGACGATCTCGAGCCGGTCGGCCAGGGCCTCGCGCAGYGCCGCCAGACGGCTGGCGTAGTCCACGGCGGCGACCGGATCGTGGATGGAACAAGGGCCGACGATRACCACCAGTCGATCGTCGGCCCCCGTGAGGATGGAATGGATGGCGTTGCGCGAGGCGGCAACGGTGCGCGTCGCCGTGAGCGAGCGCGGTATCTCGCGCATCACCTCTTCCGGCGTGCTCAGGACTTTGAGTTCTCTGACCCGAAGGTCGTCTGTGGTGGTCAACACGGCTTTCTGCTCCTGGTTAGGAGACCCGCCGGCTGAAACAAAAAAGCCGCCAGGTCTGGCGGCTTGTCGGATTTTGATCTGGAGTTTTTCAGATCGAGCGCAATCCTCCCGCCGYCAGCGAGCTACCGTAGCTAAAGTACCAAAACGAGGCGGTCAGGTGGATCATGYGGCTCATATAGTCGATGTCGGGGCGCTTGTCACGTGCGACGATTCTACTCCCCGATCACCCCGGCGATGTTCTGGTCGTAGTCCACCAGCGAGCCGGTCATGACGCCGGCCTGGGGGCTCAGCATATAGGTGATCAGCCGGGCGAGCTGAGCCGGTTTCACCAACTGGCCCATGGGCTGCGCCGCTTCGGCCTTCTCCAGCCAGTCGTCGGGCGCGTCGTGCCATTTCTTCTGGACGATCGCCTCGCCCTCGGTGTCCATCCAACCGGGCAGCACGGCGTTGCAGCGGATGCGGTTCTTGCGATAGGCGCTCGCGACATTCTTGGTCAGYGTCATCAGCGCGCCCTTGCTGGTCGAATAGGGCGTGAGGAACGACTGGCCGGCATGCGCCGACATCGACAGCACGTTGACGATCGAGCCCGGCGCCTTGCGTTCGAGCAGATGCGCGACAAGGCCCTGCATTAGGAAGAACGGTCCGCGCACGTTGGTGTCAAAGATCTGGTCGAAGAGTTCTTCCGTGGTCTCCACCAACGATCCCCGCGCGGACGTGGCGGCGGCGTTGACCAGCGCGTTCAGCGTGCCGAAATGCTTGACCGCCGTCTCGACAGCGCGCTTGCAGTCGGYGACCTTGGCGACATCGGCGCTGATGAAGATGGCGTCGACGCCATTCTTCTTGAGCGCCGCGACCGCCTTGTCGCCTTTCTCCTGCGAGCGGCCGACCAGCGCCAGCGCGCGACAGCCCTCATCGGCAAGCGCTTCCGCAACCGCGAAGCCGATGCCTTGCGCGCCGCCGGTGACGATGGCGCGCGTTTCTGAATTGCGACCGGCCAAACCGCTCATCGCTGTGCTCCTGTGTTTTGAATGACCAATGGATTTTCGAGATTCATTGACGTTCCGATCGGCTTCCCGGTGTCTTGTCGCAACGTTGATAACTTGGTCGAGGCGTCCCCGACTTCGTCATCCTAGGGCGAAGCAGGAGCGAAGCTCCGTCGCGGAGACCCTAGGATCCATGCCGTGACCCCGGCCCTAGAACGGGCGGAGCAGAATTCTGCGCCGTCAGCATCGTTTCAACGTAACGGCATGGATCCTCGGGTCTGCGCGCGTCGCTTCGCTCCTTGCTCCGCCCGTGGATGACGACGCGATGGATGTTCCGGCCAATCGCCACCCTTGCAGACCACAAACCGACCATCCTTCAAAGCGTTCACCCAGCCGGACTAGCCGACGCGGACGGTCTTGCCGGTCTTCGCCGATTGCAAGGCCGCATCGGCCAGCTTCAGCGCAACCAGCCCATCCTTGCCGCTCGGCGCCGCCTTCTTGCCCGCGGTCGCCGCGGCGATGAAGGAGGCGATCTCGTTGGCATAGGCGTCGATGTAGCGGGTCATGAAGAAGTCGTGCAGCGGCGGGCGGGTGTAGCCCTTGTCGTTGGCGAGCTCGATCGACACCGGCCGCTGGTTCTCGGCCGCGACCATGCCTTTCGAGCCATGCACCTCGATGCGCTGGTCGTAGCCATAGGTGGCGCGGCGCGAGTTGGAGATGACCGCCTGCTTGCCGGAGGCGGTTTCGAGGATGACGCTGACCGAATCGAAATCGCCGGCATCGCCGATCTTCTTGTCGACCAGCACCGAGGCGTGGGCGCTGACGGCAACAGGTTCTTCACCCAGCAGGAAGCGGGCCATGTCGAAATCATGGATGGTCATGTCGCGAAAAATGCCGCCGGAGCGGGCGATGTAATCGAGCGGCGGGGCGCCGGGATCGCGCGACGTGATGGTGACCATCTCGACTGCGCCGATGGCGCCGTCGTCGATCGCCTTGCGGACGGCGGCGAAATGCGGGTCGAAGCGGYGGTTGAAGCCGACCATCAGCGTGGCTCCGGTCTTCTCGACCACGGCCAGGCATTTCTCGACCCGCTCGACGGAGAGATCGATCGGCTTCTCGCAGAAGATCGCCTTGCCGGCCTTGGCGAAGCGCTCGATCAGATCGGCATGGGTGTCGGTCGGCGTGCAGATGATGACGGCGTCGATGTCCTTGGCCTGCTCGATGGCGTCGATCGTGCGGACTTCGGCGCCATAGGCGGAGGCGAGCTCCGTCGCCGCTTTCTCGAAGGCATCGGCTACGGCCACCAGCCTGGCCTGCGGGTTGGAGGCGACGGCGCGGGCATGCACCTTGCCGATGCGGCCGGCGCCGAGGAGAGCGAAGCGGAGTGTCATGGAATGTCCTTCGAGGTGGGTTTTATAGGCATATCCGCGCCTTTTGGCGCGGAAGATTGGCTTGATCCCGTCGTGGCGCCCGTCAGGCAGCCTGACGTTCCGCCTGTCCGGTCTTCGCGCCGGTGATGTAGGCGACGATGTCGTTGCCGTCGGTGTCCTGCTTGCGCAGGTTGGCGACGATGCGGCCGCGGCGGAAGACGACGATGCGGTCGACCAGGTCGAACACCTGGCGCATGTTGTGGCTGACCAGGATCAGCGGCTCGCCGTTTTCCTTCAGCGTACGGATGATGTTTTCGACCTGCGCCGTCTCCTGCACGCCGAGCGCCGCCGTCGGCTCGTCCATGATGATCAGCTTGGAGGCGAAGGTCGCGGTCCTGGCGATCGCCACGCACTGGCGCTGRCCGCCCGACATGTGGCGGATGGTGCTGGAGAGGTTGGGGATCTTCACCGCCGTGCGAACAAGTGCTGCCTCCGTCGCCTTGCGCATCGCCTTGCGGTCGAGGATGGAGAAGGGGCCGAGGTTGAACAGCACCTTCTCGCGACCGAGGAACAGGTTGGACGGCACGTCGAGGTCGTCGGCCAGCGCGAGGTTCTGGAACACGGTCTCAATGCCTGCCTCGCGCGCCTCGATGGGGCCGGAGAAATTCACCTCCTTGCCGTCGAACCAGATCTTGCCGTCGGTGYGCTGCTCGACGCCGGTGATCTGGCGCACGAAGGTCGATTTGCCGGCGCCGTTGTCGCCCATGATGGCGACATGCTCGCCCTTGCGCAGCTCGAAATTCGCCTCCTGCAGCGCATGCACGCCGCCATAATGCTTGGTGAGGTTCTCGGTCTTCAGAACGATGTCCGACATGGTCAAGCTCCTATCGCGCGGCGGCGCTGGCGCCATTGATCGAGAACGACCGCGCCGACGATGATCACGCCCTTCACCATCTCCTGATAGTAGGCGTCGAGGCGCAGGAAGGTGAAGCCGGAAATGATGACGCCGAAGATCAGCGAGCCGATGACGGTGCCGATGATCGAGCCGCGGCCGCCCGAGAGCGAGACGCCGCCGATGACCGCCATGGCGATGGCATCGAGCTCGTACATGACGCCCATGCCGGCCTGGGCGGTGAGGTTCTTGGAGGAGAGCACCACCGCGGCGATCGCGGCCAGGATGCCGGCGATGGCATAGACCAGCACCTTGTGGTTGGCGATCTTGATGCCGGACATGCGCGCGGCATCCTCGTTGGAGCCGATGGCGTAGCAGTGCTTGCCGTATTTCGTGTAGGTCAAGATGAGCTGGAACAGGATCGCCAGCGAGATGAAGATGACGACGGGCATCAGGCCCTTGCCGATGGCCGCGAAGCTGTCGGTCGGGAACGAGATCGGCTGGCCCTTCGACCACCATTTGGCGATGCCGCGGGCGGTGACCATCATGCCCAGCGTGGCGATGAAAGGTGGAATGCGGGTATAGGCGATCAGGAACCCGTTGATCAGGCCGGCGATCAGGCCGCAGCCGATCGCCACCAGCAACGGCACGATGACCGGCAGGTCGGTCCAGCCATAGTCGATGAACATCGCCTTGGGGTTGGGATTGCCATTGACGGTCGCGACCTGGGCGAAGCTCATGGCGATCATGGCGGTGGCGCCGACGATCGAGCCCGAGGACAGATCGATGCCGCCGCAGATGATGACCTGGGTGACGCCGATGGCGATGATGCCGACGATCGAAACCTGCAGGATGATGATCTGCAGGCGCTGCTCGTTGAACAGGCCCGAGACGTTCTCGCGGGTGTTGAACAGGAAGCTGTCGCCGAGGAAGACGCGGCCGATCAGCTCGAAGGCGGCGACCAGGATAACCAGCGCCAGGAACACGTTGAACTCGGCCGGCCATGGACGCTTCTTGGCGTCATAGCTCAGCCCGCCAATGCCATGCGATGTCTGTGACACGTCTTCTTCCTCCGTCGGGGCGCACTTGTCCGGCCTCCCGCGGACGGGAGGAAAGGCGGAGCGGCGCGCTTGTTCCGATTGGACGCGCCGCCCCGTATCGAGGCGCCTCAGTTCTTCTTCAAGAACTTGTCGATGTTCGCCGGCGTCACGAGCTGGAACGGGATGTAGACTTTCTTGTCCACCTTTTCGCCCTTGGAAAGCTTCAGCGCCGCATCGAGCGCGCCGGCGCCCTGACCGGCCGCGTCCTGGAAGACCGTGACGYCGAGATCGCCCGCCTGCATGGCGGCCAGCGCGTCCTGGGTGGCATCGACGCCGCCGACCACGACCGACTTCATGTCGATGTTGGCGGCCTTCATCGCCTGGATGGCGCCGATTGCGCTTTCGTCGTTGTTGGCGATGACGCCGTCGAAGGCCTTGCCCGACGACAGCCAGTTGGTCATCAGGTTCTGCGCTTCGTCACGCTTCCAGTTCGAGGTCTGCTTGTCGATGATCTTGATGAAGCTGCAGTCCGGCGTGGCGATCACTTCCTCGATGTCCTTGGTGCGCTGCACCGCGGCCTGGTTCGAGAGCTCGCCCATGATCACATAGACATTGGCTTCCTTCTTGCCGGCTTCCTTGAATAGGCGGCAGGCTTCCTTGGTCTCGAGCGTGCCGGATTCGGCCTCATTCGAGGCAACGAAGGCCTGGTTGTCGGGGAGCTTGTCGAYGTTGACCGGCTCGCGGTTGACGTAGACCAGCGGGATCTTAGCGGCAGCGGCCGCGTCCGACATCGCCTGGGTGGCCGAGGTGTCGACCGGATTGACGATGATGGCGTCGACGCCCGAGGCGGCGAAGTTCTTGATCTGGTCGAGCTGCTTGGCGACGTCGTTCTGCGCGTCCTCGACCTGCAGCTCGACGCCATCCATTCCCTTGGCCTGGGCGATCATGCCGTTGCGCAGCACGGTCAGGAAGTTGTCGTCGAAARGAGCCATCGAGACGCCGATCTTGGCGGCGAAGGCGGATGAACACATCAGCGCCGAAAGCGCGACGCCCAAAAGAAGTTTCTTCATTTTATTCTCCTCCACTTGGTGTCCGGCTGCACCCATTGAACCGGAATCCCCGGTTTGCCCGGGGAATCTCTCCCTGCGGCCATGCGGCGTCGCCAATTCGATTGGAACGCCTCTTCCTCCGTCCGAACAGACGCTTCGGAACGAAAGAACCAAAAGGCCTGGTTGGTGAAATATTTATTCCATTTCGTTTTGGAAACGTCAAGGGCGATTCCGACCGGGGCGGCCGGTTTTTCGATCACGATCGACGGGACGAAGGCCGCGATCGTCGCCGCACGGGCCGGAATCGCGGCAAACCGCCATGAAAGAATTCATCAGCCTGATGGATTCCATCACTGCGGACGCTAGATATTTTCCGGCAGATAGATGTCGAAGGGCAGGAAGGTCTGCCCTGGCGCATTGGCGGCGCCGCTTTCGATGGCGTGCGCCATCAGCCCGACGAGTTCCCGGCAGAGCGCTGCGAGCGGCGTCGAGATCACCATGGTGAGGATGTTGTCGGCAAGTGCGGCGCGCGAGACGGCGTTGATCTCGTTGCAGATGACGACCGGCATCTCGGCCGGGCGCGCCGTCCTCAGCGCCGAGACCGCGCCCTCCATGCCACCGCCGGCAACGTAGCAGCCGGCAAGATCGGGATGGCGCGCCAGGAGGTCGAGCATGGCGTCATGCGTCACGTCATTGGCCTCGAGGTTGACCAGTGTCTCCATCACGGTGAAGTCCGGCGCATGCTCGCGGAAGAAAGAGCGGAAGCCGATCTCGCGCAGCTCATGGCCGTGGAAGCGGTGGCTGCCGACGAAGAGTGCCACCTTGCCCGGCTTCCTGGCGGCCTTGGCGATCATCCAGGCTGCGCTGCGCCCGACCTTGCGGTTGTCGAGACCGACATAGCCCTCGCGGATGCCGGCGGCAAAGTCGGACAGCAACGAGAAGACCGGCTGCCCCCTCGCCTTCAGCGCCTCCACGACCGCCGTCAGGTTGGGATGGTCCGGGCCRACAACGGCGATGGCTCTCGACTTGGCCGCCAGTTTGCGCATCTGGGCTGCGATCTCGTCAGGCACCAGCGAAGTGGCGAACTCGACGGTCRCAACGCCGCGGAAACGTTGCGACTGCGCGACCGCCAGCTCAAGCTCCCTGGCGAAATCACCGTAGAAGACGTCATTGCCCCTCAGCAGCAGGAAGCCGAGCCGGTATTCCGGCAATTCCTGGCGCATGCGCTGCTTGATCAGCCCCGCCGCGTGATAACCGATCTCGGTGGCGGCGTCGTAGACGCGGCGCGCGGTTTCCTCGCGCACCGGCAGGCGGCTGTTCAGTACCCGGTCGACCGTGGCGACGCTGACGCCGGAGACGCGCGCGAGATCGGTAATGGTCGGCCGCTTTGTCATCAATGCTTCCTCGTCAACGCGACCGAAGATATATCATTCTGATAGGAAATGATAGAAACTATCTTTGTGATGTTGAGACTATCAGACCTTGCGACTATGCTGAAGTGGAAAGTCAGCGATGCGCGAGCCCTGCATGGTCGGGGCAGTCGCCAAGGCGCTGGCGGAGGAACCCCAATGACGGCAATCACGTCTTCGGCGGCGTCGCCGCGCGACTACAGCCTGACCGGACGAGACGCCAGGCTCGCGGTCGAGAACGGGCTGGCGGCGGCCGAGTGGTATCACACCGAGATCCCGCGCAAGCAGATGAAGGAGCTGATGCAGYGCTCCGACCAGCCGGYGATCCGCGACACCATCATCTGGCTGGGCGCCTTCGTCGTCAGCGCCGCGGGCGGCATCTGGTTCTGGGGCAGCTGGTGGTGCGTGCCGTTCTTCTTCGTCTACGGCACGCTCTACGGCTCCTCGACCGATTCCCGCTGGCACGAATGCGGCCATGGCACGRCCTTCCGCACGCAATGGATGAACGATGCCGTCTACCAGCTCGCCTGCTTCATGATCATGCGCAACCCGGTGACCTGGCGCTGGAGYCACACGCGCCACCACACCGACACGATCATCGTCGGCCGCGACCCGGAGATCGCCGTCATGCGCCCGCCGGACCTGCTGCGTGTGGTCCTGAACTTCTTCGGCATCCTCGACGCCTGGCATGCGATGACCGACATGGTGCGCAACGCCGCCGGCGTCATCAGCGCCGCGGAAAAGACCTTCATCCCCGAGYAGGAGCAGCCGAAGGCCATCCGCGTGGCCCGCATCTGGGTCGCCATCTATCTGGTGACCATCGCTTTGGCCCTCTACCTGCATTCCTGGCTGCCGCTGATGCTCGTCGGCCTGCCTCGTCTTTATGGCGCCTGGCATCACGTCATGACCGGCCTGCTGCAGCATGGCGGGCTGGCTGAGAATGTCATCGATCACCGGCTGAACAGCCGCACCGTCTACATGAACCCGATCAGCCGCTTCATCTACTGGAACATGAACTACCATGTGGAGCACCACATGTTCCCGATGGTGCCCTATCACGCGCTGCCGAAGCTGCATGARATGATCAGGCACGATCTGCCGGCGCCGACCCCATCGATCCTGGCCGGCTACCGCGAGATGATCCCGGCTTTCCTGCGCCAGCTGCGCAACGAGGACTATTTCCTCAAGCGCGCGCTGCCGCSGACGGCGAAGCCCTACCGGGAAGAACTGCACAACGACAATCCGGTGGCGGCCGCGGCCGAATGAACTGCCGAAGAGCTTAACCAATCGATTTTCGCGGAGGATAAGATGAGCGACTGGGTCGAGGCCTGCGCGGCTGAAGACATCGACGAAGAGGACGTGATGCGGTTCGACCATGGCGGCCGAACCTTCGCCATCTACCGCAGCCCGGACGACGAATACTTCGCGACCGACGGCCTGTGCACGCATGAAAAGGTGCATCTGGCCRACGGGCTGGTGATGGACGACATCATCGAATGCCCCAAGCACAATGGCCRCTTCAACTACAAGACCGGCGACGCGCGCGGCGCGCCGGTCTGCGTCAATCTCAAGACCTATCCGGTCAAGGTCGATGCCGGAAAAGTCCTGATCCAGATCGGGTGAGACAATGGCGGGGATGGTGATCATCGGGGCCGGCGAGTGCGGCGGACGCGCGGCGCTTGCGCTCCGCGATCTCGGCTATGAAGGGCCGGTCACGCTGGTCGGCGACGAGCCGCATCTGCCTTACGAGCGRCCGCCACTGTCGAAGGACGCGATGACCGGCGAGGTTCCGGTCATCAAGGCGATCGCCAGCGACGAACTGTTCGCCGAACGCTCGATCCGCCACATCCATTCCGTCCGGGCCGTCGCGATCGATCGTGCAGCCCATACCGTGCAGCTGTCGGACGGATCTTCGCTGCCATATGAAAAGCTTTTGCTGGCGACTGGATCGGTGCCGCGCAAGCTGCCGATGCCGGGCCTCGGGGGCCGTTGCGTTTACCTGAGGACCTTCAACGACGCGCTGGCCATCCGCGCCCATCTCAACGCCGGCAACCGTGTCGCCATCATCGGCGGCGGCTTCATCGGCCTGGAGCTTGCCGCGGCGGCGCGCAAGCTCGGCGCCACGGTCACCGTCATCGAGGCGCAGCCGCGCATCCTGATGCGCGGCGTGCCGGCGGAGATCGCCGAAATCATCCACAAGGCGCATGAGGCCGAGGGCGTTGCGATCCGCACCGGCCAGGGGATCGCCGCGATTGCCGATGACGGCAAAGAAGTCGCCATCACGCTGGCCGATGGACAGACGGTCGTCGCCGATCTCGCGGTGATCGGCATCGGCGCGGTGCCGGTGACGGCKCTCGCCGCCGAGGCGGGTTTGGCGATCGATAACGGCATCGCCGTCGACGAACATTTGYGCACCGCCGACCCGGATATCTTCGCCGCCGGCGATTGCTGCTCGTTCCCGCTCGCCGTCTATGGCGGGCGGCGCGTGCGTCTCGAAGCCTGGCGCAACGCCCAGGAACAGGGCGCGCTGGCCGCGAAGAACATGCTGGGCGCCGGCGAGGCGCATGCGGCCGTGCCGTGGTTCTGGTCGGATCAGTATGGGCTCACCCTGCAAATCGCCGGGCTGCCCGACGAAGGCAAGAGCATCGTGCGGCGCGACCTCGATGACGGCGCCTTCATCCTGTTCCATCTGGCTGAGGACGGCAGGCTGGTCGCAGCCAGCGGGATCGRCTCCGGCAACGCGGTGGCGCGCGACATCCGCCTGGCGGAAATGCTGATCGCCAAGCGGGCGAGCCCGGCGCCGGAGGCGCTCGGCTCGCAAGCGGTCAAGCTGAAGTCGCTGTTGGCGGCGTGAGGTCAGCTAAAACAGCGCCTTCAGCTCGTCCAACTTGTCGTTGACCAGCCAGCCGTAATAGTTCTCCTCGGGCAGCTTTTCGGCTTGGCCTTCGGCGCGGCGCTTTTCGTTCTCTTCCTTCAGCGCATAGGCGCGCTGCTCGGGATTGCCGACATTGTAGAGCGTGGCGGTCAGGCCTGGATTCTTCGAGATGTCGAAGCCGGCGATGCCGCGGTAGGCGTCGATCGACTTCCTGATGGTCGCGGCGACGTAAGGCAGCGTCAGGTCCGGATCCATGATGGTCTTGTAGACGGCGTTGGGATCATCGACATCGAGCCTCGGCAAGCCGGAGACCTTGTGCACCAGATCGCTCATCTGCAGCGCGGTCAGCGGGTTCAATTGGCCGAGRCCGAAGGTCTGGCCGGCGTAATAGGGCTGGAAGAAGGTGGCGCCGAAGCGGTCGTTGGGGAAGTCCTCGCCGCCGACGGTCTTGCCGCGGAAGGAGTGGTTCCAGACCTGCTCGCGGCATTCCCACAGATCATAGCTGTCGTCCATGCCGGCGCATTTCTTGAATTCCGGCCGCTGGATGAAGTCCGAGATGTCCTCGCCGTGATAGGCGAAGGAGAGCTTGCTCGACAGATAGGAGATCGCCTTGACGTAATAGGTCTGCAGGCGGTCATACGCGTCGACATTGTAGGTATGCTCGCCGACGATGGCGCCGACGATATGCATGGGGTCGATGCCGTAGGCCGCCGCCACCTTCCTGATCTTGCCGCGCAATTCGGCATCGTTCTGCAAGAGCGCATAGACCTTGCGGTACTTGGCCTGGAAGGTTGTGTTGGTGGCCTGGGTGCGCCGGCTGGAAGCGCCCGGAATATCCGGCTGCACGCTGTTGCGGTTGCCCGGCGGCACCATCGTCGCGGYATCGGCGATCGTCACCGCCGCCGCCAGGGCCATACCGAGAAAAAGCAGGATAAGTTTCTTCATACGCCGCCGCTTTCGAATCCGYGGCAAACTAGGTAAAGCGCGTCGCAGAGTCGAGAGAAGGCTTCGAGCCGCCACCAAGAATGGTGGCCAGATGCTTCCATTTGGCCACACTTTGCATGCGAGGGTTCTTCGAGCCAGCCCGAGGGCCAGCCCGAAACCACGACAGAGCTTAAAGGATGAACCGCGACAGGTCGGTGTTGCGCGACAGGTCGCCGACATGCTTCTCGACATAGGCGGCATCGATGGTCACCGTCGTGCCGTGGCGGTCCGGCGCGTCGTAGGAGATCTCGTCCAGCACGCGCTCCATCACCGTCTGCAGGCGCCGCGCGCCGATGTTCTCGACGCTGGCGTTGAGCTCGACGGCGATGCCGGCCAGCGAATCGATGGCGTCGTCGGTGAAGGTCAGCTCAACGCCTTCGGTCTTCATCAGCGCGATATACTGCTTGATGAGGCTCGCTTCGGTCTCGGTGAGGATGCGCACGAAATCCGACTTCTCCAGCGCGCGCAGCTCGACGCGGATCGGCAGGCGGCCCTGCAGCTCGGGCAGCAGGTCGGACGGCTTGGAGACGTGGAAGGCGCCCGAAGCGATGAACAAGATATGGTCGGTCTTGATCGGCCCATATTTGGTCGCGACCGTGGTGCCTTCGACGAGCGGCAGCAGGTCGCGCTGCACGCCTTCGCGCGACGGACCGCCCGAAATGTCGCTCCTGGCGGCGATCTTGTCGATCTCGTCGAGGAAGACGATGCCGTCATTCTCGGCCGATTCCAGCGCCCTGCGCACCACCTCGTCCTGGTCGAGCAGCTTGTCGGACTCGTCGTTGACCAAAAGCGCGTAAGAATCGCGCACCGTGGTCTTGCGGGTCTTGGTCCTGCGGCCGCCCATCGCCTTCGACAGCATGTCGTTGATGTTGAGCACGCCGACATTGGCGCCCGGCATGCCGGGGATCTCGAAGCCGGGCATGCCGCCGGTGCCGGTGTCGGCCACCTCGATCTCGATCTCCTTGTCGTCGAGCTCGCCGTCGCGCAGCTTCTTGCGGAAGCTGTCACGCGTGGCCGGGCTCGCCGTCTTGCCGACGAGGGCTTCCAGCACGCGTTCCTCGGCGTTGATCTGGGCGCGCGCCGCGACGTCCTCGCGCATCTTCTCGCGGGTCAGGCCGATGGCGACCTCGACGAGGTCGCGCACGATCTGCTCGACATCGCGGCCGACATAGCCGACCTCGGTGAACTTGGTCGCCTCGACCTTGACGAAGGGCGCGCCGGCGAGCCGCGCCAGGCGGCGCGAGATCTCGGTCTTGCCGACGCCGGTCGGGCCGATCATCAGGATGTTCTTCGGCATCACCTCTTCGCGCATCTGGCCTTCCAGTTGCTGGCGGCGCCAGCGGTTGCGCAAGGCGATGGCCACGGCGCGCTTGGCGTCCTTCTGGCCGATGATGAAGCGGTCGAGTTCCGAAACGATTTCGCGGGGGGAGAAGGTGCTCATATTACTCAAATTCCACTTTGYCACTGCCTGATGGACTCGAACGGATGCAGCAGCATGATCACGTTGAGCGTCAGATTGTCCCGGATGATGTAACCCGTGCCGAGCTCGAAGATGAGCGCCAGGGCCACGATCACCCATATAGGTAGCTTTCGCGCCATCACAAATCCCAGCGCCATGAACAGCGTGTCGGACACCGAATTGATGATCGAATCGCCGTAATAGCTGAGCGAGATGGTGCCGGCGCGGTAGCGGTCGATGATGAAAGGGCTGTTTTCCAGGATTTCCCAGCCGCCTTCGATGAGTACGGCGAAGGCGAGCCTCAGACCGATCGGCGAGCGCGGGAACAGCGCCCAGGCCAGCGCGTAGAACAGGAAGCCGTGGATGATGTGCGAGAAGGTGTACCAGTCGGCGATGTGCTGGGAATTCTCCGAGCTGTTGACCACGCCGTGCCAGAGCTTGACGTAGCCGCAGGTGCAGATCGGCGGATGCCCCATGCCGTACAAGGCGCCCGCCTGGAAGATGATCAAGGCGAGGACCAGCAGCAGGCCCATGCGCCAGCTGTCTTCATAGGCCGAAAGCGTCTTATCCCCTTCAGGCGCAGTCATCCACTCAGTCCCCCAGATTTTCGTCGTCTTCATCGGCGTCGACGGCCATCAGCACGACGTCCCCATATTGCGAATGCCTGCGGCCGATCGGCCTGAAGCCGGCCTTCCCATAGGCGCGGATGGCGCGGCCATTGTCGGGATGCGGATCGATGATGACGCGCGGCGCGCCCTCCTCGAACAATTCCTCGACGAACTGGCGCACGATGGCCGAGCCATGGCCGATGCCGACCAGCTCCGGCGGACCGATCGACAGATCGATGCCAAGCGTGCCGAAGGGCTGATCCRCATAGGGGTGATCGTCCTCCATATGCGGATCGTAGCTTTGCAGGTAGGCAATCGGCCTGCCGTCGAGTTCGACGATCAGCGGCTCCACCGAGACCGACTCGATATGCTCGCGGATCTCGGCGATCTCCTTGTCCGGATCGTCCCACCACTCAGCGACATGCGGCTCGCGCAGCCACCGGGCGATCAACGGCAGGTCCTTTTCCGTGACCGGCCGAAAATCGTAGCTATGTTCCTGATCGACCATGATCTCCTCCCCGATCACGGACCTCAGGCGGCGTCGAGCGTTTCGACAACGAAATTGTTGTTGGTGTAGACGCAGATGTCGGACGCGATCTGCATGGCCTTGCGGGCGATCTCCTCGGCGTCCTTGTCGGTGTCGATGAGGGCGCGGGCCGCGGCAAGCGCGTAGTTGCCGCCGGAACCGATGGCCATGACCCCATGCTCGGGCTCGAGCACGTCGCCATTGCCGGTCAGCGCCAGCGAGACCGACTTGTCGGCGACCAGCATCATGGCCTCCAGGCGGCGCAGATAGCGGTCGGTGCGCCAGTCCTTGGCGAGCTCGACGCAGGCGCGCGTCAGCTGGTCGGGATATTGCTCGAGCTTGGCTTCGAGCCGCTCGAGCAAAGTGAAGGCGTCGGCGGTGGCGCCGGCGAAGCCGGCAATGACGCTGCCGCCCTTGCCGATGCGGCGCACCTTGYGGGCATTGCCCTTCATGATCGTCTGGCCCAGGCTGACCTGGCCGTCGCCGGCGATCACGACCTTGTTGCCCTTGCGCACGCTGATGATGGTCGTGGCGTGCATGGTGAGTTCATTCGACATGTTCTGCTCCGATTCGCGCTATCCCTTGAAAAGGCGATTGGCGCGGTACGAGTAAGTTTGATCGGCCATATGTATGCATAGGGCCAACGATTGCAAACCGCCCCTCGGCCGAGGCCGATGGCGACCGGAATGGCAACTGGCAATCGCCGGATCATGCTGATAGAAGGCTTTCGTTTTCAAGCCCCGGCGCCTCCGAACAGGGCAACAAGGACAGAGCGATGACGCGTTCGGCCGAAGTCAGCCGCAAGACCAAGGAAACCGAGATTTCGGTCTCCATCGATGTCGACGGCAAGGGAAAATCCGACATTTCGACCGGCGTCGGCTTCTTCGACCATATGCTCGACCAGCTGTCGCGGCATTCACTGGTCGACATGACCATCAAGGCCAAGGGCGACCTGCATATCGACGACCACCACACGGTCGAGGACACCGGCATCGCGATCGGCCAGGCCTTGAGCAAGGCGCTGGGCGAGYGGCGCGGCATCATGCGCTATGCCTCGATCGACCTTGCCATGKACGAGACGCTGACCAGGGCGGCGATCGACGTCTCCGGCCGGCCCTTCCTGGTCTGGAACGTCGCCTTCTCGTCGCCGAAGATCGGCACGTTCGACACGGAGCTGGTGCGCGAGTTCTTCCAGGCGCTGGCGCAGAATGCCGGCATCACGCTGCATGTGACCAACCATTACGGCGCCAACAACCATCATATCGCCGAAACCTGCTTCAAGGCGGTGGCGCGGGCGTTGCGCGCAGCGCTGGAGCCCGATCCACGCCAGCCCGATGCGGTGCCGTCCACAAAGGGATCCCTGAAAGGATAACCCTATGGCGATCTATGTCGTGATGCAGCCGCCGGCCGGCGACAGGGCCGAGGACGCAAGCTTCGTGCGCGACAGCTTCACCYGGCTGGGTTTCCTGGTCGCGCCGCTCTGGCTCGCCTGGCACCGTATGTGGATCGAGGCGGCTTTGACCTTCCTCGTCATGGCGATCCTGTCCGTGGCCGGCGAGCGGCTCGGGCTCGAAGGGACGGGATCGCTGCTGTCGCTGCTGGTCTCGCTCTATATCGGCTTCGAAGGCCAGGGCCTGCGCATCGCTTCGCTGCGGCGGCGCGGCTGGCGCGAATGGGGCGTGGTCGAGGCCGGCAATCTCGCCGATGCCGAGACGCGCCACGCGCTGGAAGCCGGCGGGGAGAGCGAAGAACAGCCGGCCCTGCCGCGCATCGTGCCGGATGCATCCCAGGCACGTCCGCCACAGACAGGCATGGCGCTCGGCCTGACCCATACGCCTGGAAGGCCCTGACATGCGGGTAGCCATCATCGACTACGGCTCGGGCAATCTGCGCTCGGCCACCAAGGCGTTCGAGCGCGCCGCGCATGAGGCGGGCCTTGCAGCGTCCATCGAGCTGACGGCCGACGCCGAGCGCGTGCGTTCCTCCGACCGCATCGTGCTGCCGGGCGTCGGCGCCTATGCCGACTGCGCCGCCGGCCTGCATGCGGTGYCAGGCATGTGGGAGGCGGTGGAGGAAGTCGCGCTTCGCAAAGGGCGGCCGTTCCTCGGCATCTGCGTCGGCATGCAGCTGATGTCGGAACGCGGGTTGGAAAAGACCGTGACCAAGGGCCTCGGCTGGATCGCCGGCGACGTCAAGGAGATCACGCCCACTAACCCGGCACTGAAGATCCCGCAGATCGGCTGGAACACGATCGAGCTCGTCCGCCCGCATCCGCTGTTTTCCGGCATCGAGACCGGCCCGAAAGGGCTGCACGCCTATTTCGTCCATTCCTACCACCTGGATGCGAAGAACCCGGCGGAGATCGTGGCGACCGCCGACTATGGCGGCGCGGTGACGGCGGCGGTGGCGCGCGACAACCTCGCCGGCACGCAGTTCCATCCCGAAAAGAGCCAGGCGCTCGGCCTGGCGCTGATTACCAATTTCCTGAAATGGAGGCCCTGAAAATGAGCAAGAAGGGCTATTGGATGGCGATGATCGACGTCCGCGATCCCGACGTCTACAAGCAGTATATCGAAGCGAACGCCGTCGCCTTCGCGAAATAYGGCGCGAAGTTCACGGTCCGCGCGGGCCGCTACGAGAGTCCGGAAGGAGCGACCGGCAACCGGCACGTGCTGGTCGAGTTCGACAGCTACGACAAGGCGATCGAATGCTATCATTCGCCTGAATACCAGCATGCCTCGAAGTTCCGGCTTGCCGCTTCGACCGGCCATTTCGTCATCGTCGAGGGCGCCTGACCCATGATCCTGTTTCCGGCCATCGACCTCAAGGACGGTCAATGCGTGCGCCTGAAGCACGGCGACATGGCCACCGCGACCATCTACAACGACGATCCCGGCGCGCAGGCTAAGGCCTTCGAGGACCAGGGGTTCGAATGGCTGCACGTCGTCGACCTGAACGGCGCCTTCAAGGGCCAGAGCGTCAACTCCGCCGCGGTCGGCGCCATCCTCAAGGCGACGAAGAACCCGGTGCAGCTCGGCGGCGGCATCCGCACCTTGCCGCAGATCGAAGACTGGCTGGATCGCGGCCTCGCCCGCGTCATCCTCGGCACGATCGCGGTGCGCGAGCCGGAGTTGGTCAAGCAAGCCTGCAAGGCTTTTCCCGGCAAGGTCGCCGTCGGCATCGACGCCAAGGGCGGCAAGGTCGCGGTCGAAGGCTGGGCGGAGGCCTCCGAGCTCGGCGTCATCGAGCTGGYGAAGAAATTCGAGGGCGCCGGTGTGGCCGCCATCATCTACACCGACATCGACCGCGACGGCGTGCTTTCCGGCATCAACTGGGATTCGACGATCAGCCTCGCCGAGGCGGTGTCTATCCCGGTGATCGCGTCCGGCGGCCTCGCCTCGATCGCCGACATCGTGCGCATGACCATGCCCGATGCGCAAAAACTGGAAGGCGCGATCTCGGGCCGCGCCCTATATGATGGACGTATYGACCCGGCCGAGGCGCTGGCGATCCTGCGCGGCGAGCGGGCGGAGGCAGAACAGTGAACATTTCGATCATTCTGGCATCCTATGACAGCGGCCACTTCCACGGCGGCTGCGGCCAGGGCCCGGACGCGCTGATCTCGGGCGGGCTGGCCGAGGCGTTGAAGCTCGCCGGCCACGATGTCGAGGTGAACGACATCGGCAAGGTGGTCGAGGACGAAGAAGAGCGCGAGATCAGCACCGGATTTGCCGTCTGCAACGCCGTTTCGGGTGAAGTCCGCATAGCGCTGGACAAGAAGCGGTTTCCAATCGTGCTGGCCGGCAACTGCCTGACCGCCGCCGGCGCCGTGGCCGGCGCCGGCGCCGACGCCATCATCTGGGCCGACCAGCATGGCGACCTCAACACGCCGGAAACCACCACGACGGGCTTTCTCGACGGCATGGCGCTGGCGACCGCGCTCGGCCTCTGCTGGCGAGCGATGGCGACACAGATTCCGGGCTTCAAGCCGGTCGACCCGTCGCGCTGCGTTCTGGTCAATGYGCGCGACCTCGACGGCGCGGAGAAGGAACTGCTGGAAAGGCTGCCGATCATCCGGACCGAGTGTCCCGACTGGAAGGCTGCTGCGCAACGGCTGAAAGCCGACRGCGCGCGGCAGGTCCACATGCACGTCGACCTCGACGTGCACGACCCCGAGAAGCTGCAGGCCAACCGCTACACCACGCCCGGCGGTCCGGCGCCGGAGCAGGTGCGCACCGCGATGTGCGGCCTCGCCGGCCCGCTCAGCATCGCCGGATTGACCATTTCCGCCTACGATCCGGCCTTCGACCCCAAGGGCGACGTGCCGCCGCTGGTCGGCGAGCTGGTGGTCGACCTGCTCTCAACCCTGGAGGGCAAGTGATGCTGAAGGCCCGCGTCATCCCTTGCCTCGACGTCAAGAACGGCCGCGTCGTCAAGGGCGTCAATTTCGTCGACCTCGTCGATGCCGGCGACCCGGTCGAGRCCGCCAAGGCGTATGACGCGGCCGGCGCCGACGAGCTCTGCTTCCTCGACATCACCGCATCGTCCGACAACCGCGAGACGATCTTCGACGTCGTCGCCCGTACGGCCGAGCAGTGCTTCATGCCGCTCACCGTCGGCGGCGGCGTGCGCCAGGTGGCCGACATCCGCAAGCTGCTGCTGGCCGGCGCCGACAAGGTGTCGATCAACACGGCGGCGGTGAAGAACCCGGATTTCGTCGCGGAAGCGGCCGACAAGTTCGGCAACCAATGCATCGTCGTGGCGATCGACGCCAAGAAGGTGTCGGCGCAGGGCGAGGCCGACCGCTGGGAGATCTTCACCCATGGCGGGCGCGAGAAGACCGGCATCGACGCCGTCGCCTTCGCCAGGCGCATGGTCGAGCGCGGCGCCGGCGAGATTCTTTTGACCTCGATGGACCGCGACGGCACCAAGGCGGGCTACGACATTGCGCTCACCCGGGCCATCGCCGACGCCGTGCGCGTGCCGGTGATCGCATCGGGYGGCGTCGGAACGCTCGATCACCTCGTCGAAGGCATTCGCAACGGCCATGCCGGCGCCGTGCTTGCCGCCTCGATCTTCCATTTCGGCACCTACACGATCGCCGAAGCCAAGGCGCATATGGCCAAAGCCGGCCTGCCGATGCGGCTGGACTTGGCGGCTCGTGGGGCATAAATAGCTGTTATGGCAGACTTTTCGCTCGCCGAGCTGGAACAGATCATTCATCAGCGCGCCCATTCCGGCGACCCGGACTCATGGACGGCGAAACTGTTCGCCAAGGGCGTGGACAAGGCGGCGCAGAAGCTCGGCGAAGAAGCGGTCGAAACCGTGATCGCCGCCGTCCGCGGCGACCGCCAGGCCCTCGTTTCGGAAAGCGCCGATCTTCTGTATCATTGGCTGGTCGTCCTCGGCATAGCGGGCATTCCGCTGGACGATGTGCTGAAGGAGCTCGAGGGCCGCACCGGCCGCTCGGGCATCGCCGAAAAGGCGTCCCGTCCCCGGGGCTGATGAACGAAACGGACGGAACATGATGTCGCCCGAAAACCGCTTCGCACTTTTCGGCATCATGTTCTAGGAGGGCAGGAAACCCGATGGACCAGCTGGCTCCGACCGAGAAGTACTCCCCGTTTCGATTCTTCTCCGCCGAGCAATGGTCGCAGTTCCGCGCCGACACGCCGCTGACGCTGACCGGGGACGAGATCGACAGGCTGCGCTCACTCAACGATCCGGTCGACCTTGAAGAGGTCAAGCGCATCTACCTGTCGCTGTCCCGACTTTTGTCGGCTCATGTCGAGGCGAGCCAACTTCTCTACCGGCAGCGCCAGGCCTTCTTCAAGGCGCAGGACGTGGTCAAGACGCCTTTCATCATCGGCATCGCCGGCTCGGTCGCGGTCGGCAAGTCGACCACGGCGCGCGTGCTGAAGGAGTTGCTGGCGCGCTGGCCGTCGAGCCCGAAGGTCGACCTCATCACCACCGATGGCTTCCTCTTGCCCAACGAGATCCTGCGCCGCGACAATCTAATGGAGCGCAAGGGCTTTCCGGAGAGCTACGACGTCGGCGCGCTGCTGAGGTTCCTGTCCGGCATCAAGTCGGGGCAGCGCGATGTCCGCGCGCCGGTCTATTCGCACCTGACCTATGACGTCATTCCGGGCGAGTTCGTCACCATCGACCGGCCGGACATCCTGATCTTCGAAGGCATCAACGTGCTGCAGYCGGGCAAGCTGCCGAAGGACGGCAAGATCGTGCCGTTCCTGTCCGACTTCTTCGACTTCGCCATCTATATCGATGCCGACGAGAAGCTGATCCATCAGTGGTACATCCAGCGTTTCATGCGGCTGCGCGAAACCGCCTTCCGCAATCCGGACTCCTTTTTCCACCGCTATTCGCAGCTTTCCGGGGATGCCGCGCGAGCCATCGCGGAGGGGCTGTGGGCCAACATCAACCTGAAGAACCTGCGCGAGAACATTCTGCCGACCAGGGCCCGGGCCGACCTCATCCTGCGCAAGGGCGCCAACCACCTGATCGAGGAAGTGGCGTTAAGGAAATTGTGAGGCCGCGCGCGAGGCCGGATCGCTGCGCGTCTTTGCCGGTGCGCAATTCCGGWCGGAAAATCGCTACGCCAGGGACGGCTCTCCGGAGACTTCAGCCTTCCGGCTTCTCGTCCATACAGAAAACAGCATCCAGGCGGCGAGGAACAGCGGGACCAGCACGGCGACGCAGTATCCGCCCCAGGTGAAAAAATGCCCGACGAAAGGCCAGAGCCAGCAAACGGCGAGTATCAATCGGGGTGGCCTTGACGTCATTGTGGCCAGCATGGCGACCGCCACGGCCAGACCGATCGTGTCGTAGGTATAGCCATAAGGCGTGGCAAGGATGGCAAGGACAGCGGTGAGCGCCACGCGTTCCTGATGCGAGACCTGGCGCCCTGGCCACCAGAGCCAGACCGCCACCGCGATGGAAACGACGGTCGCGATCGCCTGCACGCCATAGGCGGCGGCCAGCCCCAAGCCGATTGCCCTCGCCGTGAAGAACACCGTTATCGCGTTGTATTGGTAGGGCTGCGGATAAGGAGCCTCCATGATCGCCGTCATCAACGGACGGGTTTCGGTCAGGAACAGCCGCCAGACATCGAAGCCAAAGAACAGGCCGGTGGCGAYGGYGATCACRACGGCGGTCCCGATGGCGGCGAGAATGGCTCGCCAATTGYCGCTGGCAAGCAGGCAGAAAGGCACCAGAATGCCRAGATGCGGCTTGATCGTCAGCAGGCCGAACAAGATACCAGCCAGCACCGGACGCCTTGGCGCCACGGCGAGACCTCCGATCAACAGAGCCGTCGTCAGCGCGCCGTTCTGGCCGAACACCGAGTTCCAGATAACGGCGGGACTCAAGACAATCGCCAGTTCCAGGGCCGTTCCGAGCTTCAGCGGCYGTATCGCCAGCCACAGGCACARCACGGTCCCAACCGTCCAGGTCAGATAAGCAGGCAGGATCGGCAAGGTCGCAAGCGGAACGCCGAGCAAGAGGATGCTCGGCGGATAGCTCCATTCCTGATTTTGAAGGTCGGGCGAAAACATGGCGCGCAGCGCCGCGCGGTAGGCGTCCACATCGAAAAGGACGGCGACGTGGCCGTCAATAGCCATGCGCGACCCTGCCCAGAGGTTCGTGAAATCCCAGTAGGGAAGCCTGTGCGAAAGTTCGGAAAACCCCCTGCCGTCGAGGTTCCACAACATGCTCAGGTAGACCTCGGCCATCCAGATACCGATCATCGATACGACCGTGACCATGGCCACGTCCAAGAGGCTTCGGCTCCTGATCCAGTTCGGTTCCATGACGACCTCGGTTTCGCAACCGCGGTTGTAGCCCGGGTGTCCTTAAGATCGCGTTGCGCCAGGGAGTGGTCGGCCGGGCACCGTCACCCGCCGCAACGTCAGATTGATGCGGCCGCCATTCTTCAGCAGGGCCGACGTCGCGGGGTAGATGCGGTCGACGCCGTGGAAGGCGAGGCGCCCTTCGCCGCCAAGCACGACGACGTCGCCGCTCTTCAGCCTGAACGATTTCGTGCCGTCCTCCCGCCTGTTCTGGCCGACCCGGAACAGGCAGTCGTCGCCCAGCGAGACCGACACCACGGGCGCGGCGAAATCCTTTTCGTCACGATCCTGATGCAGGCCCATCTTGGCATCCGCCGCATAGAAGTTGACCAGACATGCCTCGGGCGGATGCGGATAGGCCGAGACCTCGCGCCACACTTTCAGCAAGGCTTCCGGGATCGGCGGCCAGGGCTCGCCCGTCACCGGATGCGTGGGCTGGTAGCGATAGCCGCGCTCCTTGTCGGTCACCCAGCCAAGYGCGCCGCAATTGGTCATGCGCACGCTCATCTCCTTGCCGGTGCGCGGCATGGCCGGAACGTAGAGGGGTGYAGCCTGCACGACGCGCCTGATCTCCTCGACCAGCGCCTCCTGGGCGGGGCGCGCGAGGTAACCCGGCATATGGCGGACGCCTTTGGGCAAAACGAGCATGGGTCGATCCGGTTGACTTCAGAGCAGGATGACGTTTCGTTGAATCGTCATCCTGCTCTAACTCTTTGTTGGAGCATGATCTTTTCCGAAAACCGATACCCACTTTCCGGGATCATGCTCTAGCGATGCGGTTGACTGAGCCAAGCATGCCACCGGCAAAAGAAAACGGCGACCCGAAAGCCGCCGTTCCGTTCTCCGATATCGTTTGGCCGGTCAGGCAAGGTCGGGGATGCGCAGTACCTGGCCCGGATAGATCTTGTCCGGATGCGTCAGCATCGGCTTGTTGGCCTCGAAGATGACGGTGTTCTTGGCACCTTGGCCCTTGCCGTAGCTCTTTTCGGCGATCTTCCAGAGGTTGTCGCCCTTCTGGACTGTGTAGAAGGTCGGTTCCTTGGCCGGCGCCGCCTGGCCGGCGCCAGGCGCGACCTTGAGCTCGTCGGCCTGCACCTTGGAGACGCCGAGCGTGTTGCCGACGGCGATCACCGCCTTTTCGAAGACCGACTGATCCTTGACCGTGCCTTTCAGGACCGCGGTGTCGCCCTGGACGGCGACCTCGACACCGTCCGTGCCCAGCTTGTGCGAATCGAGCTCCTTCTTCAACGTATCCGCGGTTGGCGACGCCTCGTCGTCGCCGCCGATGCCGAGCTTCTTGCCGACGCCTTTGACGAAATCGAAAATACCCATTGCTGGTCTCCTCGCTGTTGCARCAATCGGAGCTTGCCATCTGCAACCCAGAATTGGAAGCAGCCGATTTCAACCGTGCTTAATCGCTGTCGACACGACCGCGCAGCTTTTTCACCGTCGAGCGGCCCGCCTTGCTCTTGAGGCGGCGCTCCACGGCGCCTTTGGACGGCCTGGTCTTCTTGCGCGGCGGCGGTGGCGGCTCGGCCGCCTTGGCGATCAACGCCGTCAGCCGCGCCCGCGCGTCGGCGCGGTTCTGCTCCTGGGTGCGGAAGCGGCCGGCCTCGATGACGATGACGCCGTCCTTGGTGGCGCGCTGGCCGGCAAGCTTGATGGCGCGCTCGCGCACACGCTCGGACAGGCCCGAAGCGTTCGCCGCGTCGAAGCGCAGCTGCACCGCGGTCGCCACCTTGTTGACGTTCTGGCCGCCCGGGCCGGACGAGCGGATGAAATCCTCGTGCAGGTCGCCCGGGCGGATAACGGCTTCGCCGGTGATGATGATGTCGTCGTCGCTCGCCATGGAAGCACTCATGACGCGATGGCCACAAAAAGAAAAGGCCCGGTGTGAACCGGGCCTGGAGCAATTTCAGGAAAAGTGTGAGCGGTTTTCCGCCTGGAAATTGCGATAAAACAAAGGGATGGAGGTAAGACGCTCGAGGCAGCGATTATTCGGCCGCCTCCTGCAGACGCGGCGCCGCGCCCATGATGGTCGCGTCGACATGCGCCTCGAACTTCTCGAAATTGGTCGCGAACATACCGACCAGCCTCGCGGCCTGGCGGTCATAGGCAGCCTTGTCGGCCCAGGTCGAGCGCGGATCGAGAATGGCGCCGTCGACACCCGGGACCGCCACCGGCACCTCGAAGCCGAAATTGGCGTCGGTGCGGAACTCGGCCGACTTCAGCGAACCGTCGAGCGCCGCGCCCAGCAAGGCGCGCGTCACCTTGATCGGCATGCGGCGGCCGGTGCCGTAGGCGCCCCCGGTCCAGCCGGTGTTGACCAGCCAGCAGTCGACGCCGTGGCTGGCGATGAGCTCGCGCAGCAGATTGYCGTATTCGGACGGATGACGCGGCATGAACGGGGCGCCGAAGCAGGTCGAGAAGGTCGCCTCCGGCTCGGTGACGCCCTTTTCCGTGCCTGCGACCTTGGCGGTGTAGCCCGACAGGAAGTGGTACATGGCCTGCGCCGGCGTCAGCTTGGCGATCGGCGGCATGACGCCAAAGGCGTCGGCGGTCAGCATGATGATGTTCCTCGGGTGACCGGCGCGGCCGGTCTTCGAGGCGTTGGGGATGAAGTCCAGCGGATAGGCGCAGCGCGTGTTCTCGGTGAGGCTGCCGTCGTTGAAGTCCGGAACGCGGCCRGCGTCGAGCACGACGTTCTCCAGCACCGTGCCGAAGCGCTGCGTGGTGGCGAAGATCTCAGGCTCCGCCTCGGCCGACAGYCTGATCGTCTTGGCGTAGCAGCCGCCCTCGAAATTGAAGATGCCGTGCGGACCCCAGCCATGCTCGTCGTCGCCGATCAGCGTGYGCGACGGATCGGCGGAAAGCGTCGTCTTGYCGGTGCCGGACAGGCCGAAGAACACCGCCGCGTCGCCGTCCGGCCCCTCATTGGCCGAACAGTGCATCGGCATCACGCCCTTTGCCGGCAGCAGATAGTTCAGCATGGTGAAGACCGACTTCTTCATCTCGCYGGCATAGGAGGTGCCGCCGATCAGCACGATCTGGCGGGTGAGATCGACCGCGATCACCGTTTCGGTGCGGGTGCCGTGGCGCGCCGGATCGGCGCGAAAGGACGGCAGATCGATGATCGTCATCTGCGGCACGAAACGCTCGAGCTCCGCTTCTTCGGGACGGATCAGGAGATTGCGGATGAACAGCGAATGCCAGGCGAATTCGGTGACGACCCGGGTCGGCAGCTTGAGGTCGGCGTCGGCGCCGCCAACCAGGTCCTGGACATAGAGATCCTTGTCCGCCGCATGGGCGCGGAAGTCGGAAAGCAGTGCCTCGAACTGGGTAGGCGAGATCGCCCTGTTGTTGTCCCACCAGACATGCGGCTCGGTCGCCTCGTCGCGCACGACGAATTTGTCCTTCGGCGAGCGGCCGGTGTGCTGGCCAGTCTCGGCGACCAGCGCGCCCTGCGCGGTCAATCTCGCCTCGCCGCGCCTGATCGCTTCCTCGTAGAGTACGGCCGCGCCGAAATTGTAGCGCACCATGCCCGTGGTCTTGAGGCCGATCGCGTCAATAGCGCAGTCGGGGTTGCGTTTGCCGGCTTCCGACATCAAATTTCCTCTCTGGATTTGGCCGCATGTGACGGGAGGTTTCCCGAAGCCCGCACCGGGGCTGCCAGGTTCAGAACCAGAAAAGCCGAATGATATCAAATCATTAATCGATTTAAAAAATTTGAAAGTTGTTTAAATCGTTTATATGTGCAAAAAATCACAGACGTTGCCCAAAGGATTGGCAGCCTCGGTTCGTCCAATCCCAATCCGGGTGCGATGGTGTGTAGCGGCAGGCCGCCCGTGACTTCGAACAGGGTCCGTGCCACATTTTGTACCCAATTTGTCCTGCAAAAGCCCCTTCTCGACGACAGAAGGGACAGCTCATGAGGGAGCCGCTTGAAATGGCAACAATCGCGCTTGTCGACGACGACCGCAACATTCTGACCTCGGTGTCGATCGCGCTTGAATCCGAGGGCTATCGGGTCGAAACCTACACCGATGGCGCGTCGGCGCTGGAAGGCCTGGCGGCGCGGCCGCCGAATCTTGCCATCCTCGACATCAAGATGCCGCGCATGGACGGCATGGAGCTGTTGCGCCGCATGCGCCAGAAGTCGGACCTGCCGGTCATCTTCCTGACCTCGAAGGACGACGAGATCGACGAATTGTTCGGCCTCAAGATGGGCGCCGACGACTTCATCCGCAAACCGTTCTCGCAGCGCCTGCTGGTCGAGCGGGTGCGCGCGGTGCTCCGACGCACCAGCGCCCGCGAGGCGGCGGCCAAGGCGCCCAGCCAGCAGGCCCGCTCGCTCGAACGCGGCCAGTTGGTGATGGACCAGGAGCGGCACACCTGCACCTGGAAGGGCGAGCCGGTGACGCTGACGGTGACCGAGTTCCTCATCCTGCATTCGCTGGCACAGCGCCCGGGCGTGGTAAAAAGCCGTGATGCGCTGATGGATTCGGCCTATGATGAGCAGGTCTATGTCGACGACCGCACCATCGACAGCCACATCAAGCGGCTGCGCAAGAAGTTCAAGGCCGTCGACGACGACTTCGAGATGATCGAAACCCTTTACGGAGTCGGGTACCGGTTCCGCGAAGCTTGAATAGAATAGGTAGTAGGGAATAGTCAGTAGTCAGTTTATGATGATGCGAGCGGCCAGTCATGCATAGCCGCGGTCAGCCAATCATTTCCCTATTCGCTACTGCCTACTGCCTACTCACTACTCACTAAACAGGGCCTGCTAGTCGATGGCAGTGGAAGTAGAGCGAGGCAGAYGGGCGGGGGCGGCAAAGCGTCCGCCGCGGATCGTGCCCGCCTTCGTGTCGAAAATCACGGTGCCGATGCGCCGGTTTCTCGGCCACCACATCTTCTCCAGCCTGACGCGGCGCATCCTGTTCCTCAACATGRCCGGCCTCGCCGTGCTGGTCACCGGCATCCTCTATCTCAACACATTCCGCGACGGGCTGATCGACGCGCGCRTCGAAAGCCTGATGACGCAGGGCGAGATCATCGCAGGCGCGATCGCGGCCTCGGCGACCGTCGARACCGACTCGATCAGCATCGACCCGGAAAAGCTGCTCGAGCTGCAGGCCGRCGAGAGCCTTGGGCCAGGGTCCGACCAGCTCGACAATCTCGATTTCCCGATCAATCCGGAACGCGTCGCGCCGGTGCTGAGGCGCCTGATCTCGCCGACCCGCACCCGCGCCCGCATCTATGACCGCGACGCCAACCTGCTGCTCGATTCGCGGCATCTCTATTCGCGCGGCCAGATCCTGCGCTACGATTTGCCGCCGGTCGAGGACGAGCAGCCGGACCTCCTGGAACGGGTCGAGAAATTCATCTTCGACTTCTTCCGCAACAAGGACCTGCCGGTCTACCATGAGCAACCCGGCGGCAATGGCGCAGCCTTCCCGGAAGTGGTCAAGGCACTGACCGGCAGCCCCTCGACCATCGTGCGGGTGAGCGAGCAGGGCGAGCAGATCGTCTCCGTCGCGGTGCCGATCCAGCGCTTCCGCGCCGTGCTCGGCGTCTTGATGCTGTCCACCGAAGRCGGCGACATCGACAAGATCGTCGCGGCCGAGCGCAAGGCGATCCTGCGCGTGTTCGGGGTGGCGGCTCTCGTCACCGCGATCCTGTCGTTGCTTCTGGCGTCCACCATCGCCAATCCGCTGCGCCGGCTTTCCGCCGCCGCCGTCAGGGTGCGGCGCGGCGTCAAGAGCCGCGAGGAAATCCCCGATTTTTCCGATCGTCAGGACGAGATCGGCAATTTGTCCATTGCCGTGCGCGACATGACGAATGCGCTTTATGCGCGCATCGAGGCGATCGAAAGCTTCGCCGCCGRCGTGTCGCATGAGCTGAAGAACCCGCTGACGTCGCTGCGCAGCGCGGTCGAGACGCTGCCTTTGGCGAAGAACGATACGTCTCGCGCGCGTCTGATGGAGATCATCCAGCACGACGTGAAGCGGCTCGACCGGCTGATCACCGACATCTCCGACGCGTCGCGGCTCGACGCCGAGCTCGCGCGCGACGATGCGGCGACGGTCGACCTGAAGAAGTTCATCACCGACCTCATCGCGGTCTCGCGCGAGACCACGCGCAACAAGAAGGCCGTCGAGATCGAGCTCAAGGTGGCCAAGCTGCCGGCCGGCGCCCGAGGCTATTTCGTTGTCGGCCACGACCTCAGGATCGGCCAGGTCATCACTAACCTGATCGAGAACGCGCGCTCCTTCGTGCCCGACGAGCACGGGCACATAGCGATCTCATTGGCGCGCGCGGGCAAGTTCAACATCATCACCGTCGACGACAACGGCCCGGGCATCCGGGCCGAGAAGATCGACCGCATCTTCGAGCGCTTCTATACCGACCGGCCAGCCGGCGAGGCGTTCGGCCAGAACTCCGGCCTCGGCCTGTCGATCAGCCGCCAGATCGTCGAGGCGCATGGCGGCACGCTGACGGCCGAGAACATCCCCGGCACCAAGCCCGGCGAGATCAAAGGCGCGCGTTTCGTGGTGACGCTGCCCGCGGAAGGCTGATCACCGAACCGAACATGCCGGACACCGCCACGAAGCCCCGCAACATCCATGGGACGGCCCTGCTGATCGGCGAGCATGGCGTGCTGATCACCGGGCCATCCGACGCCGGCAAGACGACGCTGGCGCTGGCGCTTGTCGATCATTGCCGCGCCCGCGGCATGTTTTCCCGGCTGGTCGGCGACGACCAGTTGTTTGCAGCCGCGCATGGCGGCCGGCTGGTGTGCCGCGCGCCGGCAAGCATCGCCGGACTCTGCGAGGTGCRCGGGATCGGGCCGCGGCCGCTGGCATTCGAGCCGGCCGCCGTGATCGATCTGGTGGTTCGGCTTGTCGAACCGGCCGACATGGCGCGTCTGCAGGACGAGACCACGGAGACGATCGCCGGATGCCGGATGYCCCGCATCGACGTCGCCCGGCAGAATGTCACCRCCGCGCTGCCCATGCTGATGGCGCGGCTGTCGATCCAGCCTTTTTCATGATCCGCCCGGGGTTTTTTGCTGCGATGCGTCAAAATGGCCCGGGCCGCCGCAATTTTGGGCTTGTCAACCGGCCGTGCGTCGACAAGATAGCGCTCCCGCCGCCTGGAATGGCTGGCGAACATAAGATACGCCTGTGAAGCGGCGATGACGGGAGCCACCAGAGAATGATCGGACTCGTGCTCGTGACGCACGGTCAACTCGCCACCGAGTTCCGGCATGYCGTAGAGCATGTCGTCGGGCCGCAAGACAATTTCGAGACCGTGGCGATCGGCGCCGACGACGACATGGAGCAGCGCCGGGCCGACATCGTCGACGCGGTGGCGCGCGTCGACACCGGGGCCGGCGTCATCGTGCTCACCGACATGTTCGGCGGCACGCCCTCCAACCTTGCCATCTCGGTGATGGAATCCGGCCGCACCGAGGTGATCGCCGGCATGAACCTGCCGATGCTGATCAAGCTTTCCTCGATCCGCAAGGGCGACAACATGACCGCGGCGCTCGACGAGGCGCAGGCGGCGGGCCGCAAATACATCAACGTCGCCAGCCAGCTCCTGAGCAGCAAATGAACACATCGGCGCCGCAGACGGACGAGGTTGTGCGGGAGTTCCCGATCATCAACCAGCGCGGCCTGCATGCGCGCGCTTCGGCCAAGTTCGTGCAGGTCGCCAGCGGCTTCGACGCCACCATCCATGTCGAGAAGGACGGCGTGAAGGTCGGCGGCACCTCGATCATGGGCCTGATGATGCTGGCGGCGAGCCCGGGCTATTCGATTCGCGTCATCGCCAGCGGCCCGGAAGCCGTGCCGGCCATGGACGCKCTGGAGCAGCTGGTCGCCTCGCGTTTCGGCGAGGAAATCTAGTTCCCGGCTTCACATCTCGCTTTTCCAGGACATGCGCGCATAAAGATTTCTTTATGTCCCATTGTCGTATGGCGGCCGATCTGCTAGTCAGGCCGRCAATCGCGCCCTCCCTGCGCCTCCCGGCGTCGGCGCGCCTTTGAGAAAAAATCACACCGGAGCACTGCCATGACGGGTAGCAAGGACTATGTGGTCGCCGATATCTCGCTTGCCGGCTGGGGCCGCAAGGAGATCGAGATCGCCGAAACGGAAATGCCGGGCCTGATGGCCTGCCGCGAGGAGTTCGGCGCCAAGAAGCCGCTCAAGGGCGCGCGCATCACCGGCTCGCTGCACATGACCATCCAGACGGCGGTGCTGATCGAAACGCTGAAGGCGCTGGGCGCCGACATCCGCTGGGCCTCCTGCAACATCTTCTCGACGCAGGACCATGCGGCCGCCGCGATCGCCGAGGCCGGCATCCCGGTCTTCGCCGTCAAGGGCGAGTCGCTCGAGGATTACTGGAATTACACCGACCGCATCTTCCAGTGGACCGATGGCGGCACTTCCAACATGATCCTGGACGACGGCGGCGACGCCACCATGTACATCCTGCTCGGCGCGCGCGCCGAGGCCGGCGAGGACGTGCTGTCCAATCCCGGCAGCGAGGAGGAAGAGATCCTGTTCGCCCAGATCAAGAAGCGCCTGAAGGCCTCGCCGGGCTTCTTCACCAAGCAGCGCGAAGCGATCCGCGGCGTCACCGAGGAGACCACCACCGGCGTCAACCGCCTCTACCAGCTGCAGAAGAAGGGCCTGCTGCCCTTCCCGGCGATCAACGTCAACGATTCCGTCACCAAGTCGAAATTCGACAACAAATATGGCTGCAAGGAATCGCTGGTGGACGGCATCCGCCGCGGCACCGACACGATGATGGCCGGCAAGGTCGCGGTGGTCTGCGGCTATGGCGACGTCGGCAAGGGCTCGTCGGCCTCGCTGCGCGGCGCCGGCGCCCGCGTCAAGGTCACCGAGGTCGACCCGATCTGCGCGCTGCAGGCGGCCATGGACGGCTATGAGGTGGTGACRCTGGAAGACGCGGCCCCGACCGCCGACATCGTCATCACCACGACCGGCAACAAGGACGTCGTCACGCTCGACCATATGCGGGCGATGAAGGACATGGTGATCGTCGGCAATATCGRCCACTTCGACAACGAGATCCAGGTGGCCTCGCTGCGCAATCTGAAATGGACCAATGTCAAGCCGCAGGTCGACCTGATCACCTTCCCGGACGGCAAGCGGATGATCCTTCTGTCCGAAGGACGCCTGCTCAACCTCGGCAACGCCACCGGACATCCGAGCTTCGTCATGTCGGCCTCGTTCACCAACCAGGTGCTGGCGCAGATCGAGCTCTTCACCAAGCACGGCCAGTACCAGAACCAGGTCTATGTGCTRCCCAAGCACCTCGACGAGAAGGTCGCGCGGCTGCATCTCGACAAGCTCGGCGCCAAGCTGACCGAGCTGTCGGGCGAGCAGGCCGCCTATATCGGCGTGACGCCGCAGGGTCCGTATAAGCCGGAACACTACCGCTATTAACCAAAGCGAAATTATCTACCAGATATTGAAGCCGGGTGGTTGACTTTCCGCCCGGCTTTATTTTTTGCGCCAATGATTCTTCACGCCGATTCCAGCAGGCGTTATTGTTGTGATTCGCGGTCCGGGGACATGTTGGGCCGGGACGCATTCAGGGCGGTCTTGCATTCAAGCGGCGAAGAGGACCAAGACATGCCGGGGGATTACCCGCCACGCGCGGGAACGGCCGTTTCCGGCGGCCATGAGGATTCGAGCAAGGCCGGCCCCGCCGTGAGCGGCGGCGGTTTTCGCGCCGGCTTGCGGCTGGCCTCGCTGCTTGCCACCTCGGCGCTTGCCGGCCCGCTGCTCACCTTTGCCGCCCACGCCGAGACAGCCATTCCGGGAAAGGCCGCGGCGCCTGTCGGCACCGTCGAGGTCATGCAGCTCGCCATGTTCGTCGGCGTCATGGGCGCCGCACTGGTCTCGGCCATCTTCCTGATCCGCGAGCGTACGCGCACCGCCTCGCAGAACGTCCAGCTCAGGGCCCGCATCGCGGACGTGAACGCGGCGCTGCAGCGTTCCGAAGCGCTGCTCAATCTGCGCGACCAGCGCCTGGTGGTCTGGACCACGGACAACAAGAAGCCCGAGCTCATCGGCAGCCTGCCGCTGGACAGCGGCGCGCCCGACGACAGGTCCGCCTTCCTTGCCTTCGGCCGCTGGCTGATGCCGCGTTCGGCGGCGGCGTTGGAGCACGCGGTCGCCGCGCTGCGCGAACAGGCGAAAGCCTTCGACCTCATCATCGAAACGCAGGCCGGCGTGCCGCTGGAAGTGCATGGCCGCAAGAGCGCGGCGCATGTGCTGGTGCGCTTCGTGTCGCTGTCGGAGACGCTGCGCAACCAGGCCAGGCTGAAGATCGAGAACCAGCGGCTCAGCGCGGATTACGACACGATAGTCGGCCTGCTCGACGCCTTGAAGATGCCGGCATGGCTGYGCGCCGCGGACGGACGGCTGCAATGGGTGAACCGCGCCTATGCCGAGGCGGTGGAGGCCGAAAGCGCGRCCGCGGCCGTGCGCGACGCCAAGGAATTCCTCGGCGGCCAGGCGCGCGAGCAGATCGCCGAGCAGCACAAGTCGCGACCGGTCTTCGAACAGACGCTTTCCACCGTGATCGARGGCGACCGCCGCATGTTTGCGGTCACCGACTTCGCCGGCGCCGACGGCTCGGCGGGGCTTGCCTGCGACACAAGCGCGGCCGAGACGATCCGCGCCGAATATGAGCGGACCGTGCGCAGCCATGCCGACACGCTCGACCAGTTGAACACCGCGGTGGCGATCTTCGACACCGAGGAAAAGCTGCGCTTCTTCAACCAGGCCTTCCAGAAGCTTTGGGGTCTCGACTCGGGCTTCCTGCTCAGCGCTCCTTCCAACACGCTGCTGCTCGACCGGCTGCGCTCGGAAGGCAGGATCGCCGAGCAGCCGGAATGGCGGCGCTGGAAGGAAAACCTGCTCAGCGCCTATCGCGCCGTCGAATCGCAGGAGCATTGGTGGCACCTGCCGGACGGCAAGACGATCCGCGTGGTGGCGAACCCGCAGCCGAAKGGCGGCGTCACCTGGGTGTTCGAGAACCTGACCGAGAAGATGGACCTCGAAAGCCGCTACCAGACCGCCGTGCGGGTGCAAGGCGAGACGCTGGACAACCTCGCCGAAGGCGTGGTCGTGTTCGGTCCGGACGGGCGGCTGCGGCTATCCAATCCGGCCTTCGTCGCGCTGTGGGGGCTGACGGCGGAGGCGGTCAAGCCGAACGTCCATGTTTCGGCGATCCGCGACCTGTGCGACCAGCGCGCCGCGAACAGCCCGTGGGGCGGGTTCGTCGCCGCGGTCACCGGCTTCGACGACGAGCGCCGCGACCGCCGCGGCCAGATCGAGCTGATGAACGGCAACGTGATGAGCTACGCCGTGATCCACCTGCCCAACGGCCAGGTGATGATCACCTTCGTCGACGTCACCGACACCGTCAATGTCGAACGGGCGCTCAAGGACAGGAACGAGGCGCTGGAGAAATCCGACCAGCTGAAAAACGAATTCGTGCAGCACGTGTCCTATGAGCTGCGCTCGCCGCTGACCAACATCATCGGCTTCACCGAGCTTTTGTCGCTGCCCGCGACCGGACCGCTGACGCCGAAGCAGCGCGAATATGTCGAGCATGTCGGCTCGTCGTCATCGGTGCTGCTCACCATCGTCAACGATATCCTCGACCTGGCGACCGTCGATGCCGGCATCATGCAGCTCGACATTTCCGAAATGAACATCGACCGGACGATCGCCGCGGCCGCGGAACTGGTCGCCGACCGACTGGACGAACACCGGATCAAGCTCGAGATCGATGCGGCGGAAGCGCCGGCGAGCTTCCATGGCGACGAGATCCGCATCCGCCAGATTCTCTACAATCTGCTGAGCAACGCGGCGAACTACGCGCCGGAGGCAAGCACGATCCGGCTCACCTGCCGCCGATTGGCCGACGGCGTCGAATTCTCGGTGCATGACGACGGCCCCGGCATGCCGCCGGACGTGCTGGAATCGGTCTTCCGCCGCTTCGAACCGCGCGCCAATGGCGGACGTCGGCGCGGTGCGGGGCTCGGGCTCTCGATCGTCAAGAGCTTCGTCGAGCTGCATGGCGGAACCGTGCGCATCGAGACCGCAGAAGATAAGGGCACCACAGTGATCTGCACCTTCCCGGACAAGCCGTCCGGAATCCCGGATACGCCGGCCGGCATCCGCGACGCGGCCGAGTAGCGCGGCCTATATGACAGGGATGGTGCTGGAGCGTTTTCTCGCCGACGAGGCGGCAACGGCAAGGCTTGGCGAGGACCTCGCCATGGCGTTGCGCGCCGGCGACGCAATCGCGCTGAGAGGCGATCTCGGCGCCGGCAAGTCGACGCTCGCCCGCGCGCTGATCCGCGCGCTTGCAGACGATGCCGGCCTCGAAGTGCCGAGCCCGACCTTCACGCTGGTGCAGAGCTACGAGACGCGCGTTCCGGTGCATCATTTCGACCTCTACCGTCTCTCCGCGCCGGACGAGCTCGACGAGCTCGGCCTCGACGATGCGCTCAGCCAAGGCGCGGCGCTCATCGAATGGCCGGAACGGGCCGGAGATCGTTTGCCGGCAAACGCGCTGTGGGTCGAGCTTGCCGAACACGGCGAAGCCCGCGTAGCGCGGCTTTCCGGGCAGGGACCGTTCTATGACCGCGTGGCACGATCGCTGGCCATGCGCGATTTCCTGGCCATTGCCGGCTGGGGCGACGCCAGCCGCCGCCATTTCGTCGGCGACGCCTCCGCGCGCTCCTATGAGATCGTCTCGCTACCGGGCCAGGCGCCGCGCGTGCTGATGAACTCGCCGCGCCTCGTGCTCGGGCCGCCGGTGCGCGACGGCAAGCCCTATGCGTTGATCGCCCACACGGCTCAATCCGTCGCCGCCTTCGTAGCCATCGACAGGGCACTGCTCGCGAACGGTGTCAGCGTGCCGACGATCCACGCCCAGGACCTCGATCAGGGTTTTTTGCTGCTGGAGCATCTCGGATCGGAAGGCTTTTTGAGCACCGACGGCCAGCCTATCGCGAAACGCTACGAAGCGGCGGCGGAGCTGTTGGCCATGATGCATGGCAAGGCCTGGCCCGATCACATGGAAGCGGCGCCCGGCGTGGTCCACGACGTGCCGCCTTTCGATCGAGACGCCATGCTGATCGAGGCCGATCTTCTGGTCGACTKGTATGTGCCGTGGATCACCGRCGAGCCGGCAAACGACGCATTGCGGGAGGGCTATCACCAGGTGTGGAATGCCCTTCTCGACCGCCTCGCAAGCAGCGAATACACGCTGATGCTGCGCGACTTCCATTCGCCCAACATCATCTGGCGCGCGGAGCGCTCCGGCTTGGATCGGCTCGGCATCGTCGACGTGCAGGACGCGCTGATCGGACCGGCCGCCTATGACGTCGCCTCCTTGGCGATGGACRCGCGCGTCACAGTGCCGCCCGAGATCGAGYGGCGGACGGTTGCTGCCTATGTCGCGGCCAGGCGCGCCGCCGGCGCRTTCGACAAGGCCGGTTTCGCCGAGGCCTATGCGATCATGGCGGCGCAGCGCAATTCGAAGATCCTCGGCATCTTCGTGCGGCTCGAAAAGCGCGACGGCAAGCCCTACTATCTGAAACACCTGCCGCRCATCCGCGATTATCTGAGGCGGTCGCTGGCGCATCCGGCGCTGGCCGGCCTGAAGGAATTCTACATGGCCCATGGCCTGCTCGAGGAACGGGTCCCATGAAGCCCCCAACCATGACGCCGAAGACCGCGATGGTGCTGGYGGCCGGGCTGGGCAAGCGCATGCGGCCGATCACCGACACGATGCCGAAGCCGCTGGTGAAGATCRCCGGCAAGACCTTGCTCGACTGGGGGCTGGACAGCCTGGAGGCCGCCGGCGTCGCCAGGGCTGTCGTCAACGTGCACTACCTGCCCGAGCAGATCGTCGCCCATGTCGCCCATCGACGCGCGYCGAGGATCGTCATCTCCGACGAACGCGAGGCGCTGCTGGAATCGGCGGGCGGCATCGTCAAGGCGCTGCCGCTTCTGGGCAGCGAGCCCTTCTACATCATCAATGCCGACACTTTCTGGATCGACAGCGGYGAACCCAGCCTCGAGCGCCTTGCCCTTGCATGGGACGCCGCCAGAATGGATATTCTGCTRATGCTTACCGATCTCGACTCAGCGACCGGGCATTGCGTCGGCACCGATTTTCTGGTTGCCCCCGATGGAGCCCTACGACGCTCGAAGGGTGATCCGGCGGGCCTGATCTATGCAGGCGCCGCGATCATTCATCCGCGTATCTTCAAGGACGCGCCCACCGGCTCGCATTCGCTCAATGTCTATTTCGACACGGCGATCGCCGCCGGGCGCCTGTTCGGCATGAAGATGAACGGACGCTGGATCACCGTCGGCACACCGGACGCAATAGCTGCCGCCGAAGCGGCCGTCGCCGGCGCCTTAGCGAAAGCGGTATGAGCGGCGCGCRCCGCGTCCTTTCCATCCCGCCCGGAGCGCCGTTCCTGCCGACGCTGGCCGGAGCGTTGCTCGACGGGCGCCTGATCCCCGGCTTCCGCTTCGACGGCGAGCCCCTGGCGCTCGCCGACGCCACCATCTATGTGCCGACGCGCCGCGCCGCGCGGGCCCTGCGTGGCGCTTTCGTCGAAATGCTTTCCGACTTGGGAGGGGGGAAACGCTCGGCCATCCTGCCGACGGTGCGCCCGCTCGGCGAATTCGACGAGGACGAGGCGGCCTTCGACGCGGAAGCGGCGCCGGCAATAGACCTCGCCCCGCCGATCGCCGCGCAGGAGCGGCTGCTTTTGCTGGCGCCGCTGGTGCGCGCCTGGAAGGAAAGCCTGCCGGCGCATGTCCGAGAGCGGTTCAACGAGGAATTCGTCGTGCCGACCTCGGCCGCCGACGCCATCTGGCTGGCGCGCGACCTCGCGCGGCTGATGGACGAGATCGAGACCGAAGGCACGGACTGGGCGAAGCTCGCGACGCTGGTCACCGGCAATCTTGCCGGCTGGTGGCAGGTGACGCTCGACTTCCTCGGCATCGTCACCGACAACTGGCCGGAACTGCTCAAGGAGCGCGACCGCTCCAACCCGGCCGCGCATCGCAGCGCGCTGATCCGGCTGGAAGCGGCGCGGCTGAAGCGCAATCCGCCGGCCGGACCGGTGATCGCCGCCGGTTCGACCGGCTCGATCCACGCCACCGCCGAACTGCTTGCCGTGATCGCCGGCCTGCCCAATGGCGCGGTCGTGCTGCCCGGGCTCGACCGCGAGCTGGACGATGCATCCTTCGCCGCGATCACGGCGCCCGGCGCGCGGCCGGCAACGCTCGGCCACCCGCAATACGGCCTCGCCAAGCTGATCGGCGGCATCGGCGTTGCGCGCCGCGATGTCGAGGACGTGGTCGCGGCGCCGCCGCCGCTCGCACTGCGCGCGGCCCTTGTCGGCGAGGCGCTGCGGCCGGCCGAGACCACCGAATACTGGACCGAGACGCGACCGCGCTTTTCGGCCCATGACATCGAACAGGCGCTGGCAGGCGTGACGCTTGTCGAAGCGGCGAACGAGCGCGACGAGGCGGCGGCCATCGCCATCGCGCTGAAGCGCGCCGTGGAGGCTCCGGGCAAGCGCGCGGCGCTCGTCACCGGCGACCGCGCGCTGGCGCGGCGGGTCTCGGCCGAGCTTCTGCGTTTCGGTGTCGTCGCCGACGATTCCGGCGGCGCGCCGCTCCTCAACACGCCGGCCGCCAGCCTGCTGAGGCTGGCGCTGAATGCGGCGTTCCGGCCCGGCGATCCGGTCGGTCTTCTCGCCTTGCTCAAGCATCCGCTGCTGGGGCTCGGCCTTGAGCGCCAGGCTGTGCGCAAGGCGGCCGAACTGGTCGAGCTGGTGGCGCTGCGCGGCGGCACGGGCCGGCCCGACGTCGCATCGCTCGGCGCGCTTTTCGAGACGCGGCTCGCGGAGCTGAGCGGCGACACCCGCCAGCCTTTCTGGTTTTCGCGTCTCACCGTACGCGGCATCGAGCAGGCACAGGGCATGCTTAGCCGCCTTACAAGCGCGCTTTCGCCGCTCACCGCGATGCGCGACGAGAAGGATGCCGACATCGCGACGCTGACCAGCGCCAGCGTGGTCGCGCTGGAGGATCTGGGCCGCGCGCCCGATGACAGCCTGGCCGAGCTCTATGCCGGCGACGCCGGCGAAAAGCTCGCCGAGCTGCTGCGCGGACTGGTGGCGGCATCATCGCCCTTCACCTTCGCCGCTTCGGAATGGCCCGACGTGATGGAGGCGCTGATCGCGCCGGAGACGGTGAAGCCGGCGCAAGGCACCGACCGCAACATCGCCATCTGGGGCGCGCTGGAAGCCCGATTGCAGAATGTCGACACGCTGGTCATCGGCGGGCTCAATGAAGGGGTCTGGCCGCGCAAGCCCGAGAGCGACCGCTTCATGTCGCGGCTGATGAAGACCGGCATCGACCTCGAGCCGCCGGAACGGCGCATCGGCCTTGCCGCGCATGATTTCCAGATGGCGATGGGCACGAAAGAGGTCGTGCTGACGCGCTCGGCGCGCTCAGGCGATGCGCCGGCGGTGCCGTCGCGCTGGCTGCAGCGCATCCTGACCTTCATCGGCAAGGAACCGGCGGCGGCCCTGCGCGGCCGCGGCGACGCGCTGCTTGGCTGGGCGCGGGCGCTCGACGCCGGCGAGAAGAAAGATTTTGCCCCTCGCCCGCAGCCCAAGCCGCCGCTCAGCATGCGCCCGCTGCATTTCTCGGTCACCGAGATCGAGACTTTGCGCCGCGACCCCTACGCGGTCTATGCGCGGCGCGTCCTCGGGCTCTCGCCCCTCGAACCTTTGATCCGCGATCCGGGCGCGGCCGAACGCGGCACGCTGTTCCACGAGATCCTGCATCTGTTCTCGCGGCGGGTCGACGACCCAAAGGCGCCGAATGCCTTGGCAAGCCTCATCGAAGCCGGTCGCGCTTGCTTTGCCGAGGCACAGCTTCCGCCGGATATCGAGGCTATCTGGTGGCCGCGTTTCGAAAAGCTCGCCGAAAACATCATCGAATGGGAGCATACCCGCGCCGATGCGGTCGCGAGGCGCTATGCCGAGGAGCGCGCCGAGAAGACGGTGGTCGGCCGCACCGGCGTGACGCTCTCCGGCTATGCCGACCGCGTCGACCTGCTTGCCGGCGGCATGGCCGATATCCTCGACTACAAGACCGGCTCCTCTCCCTCGAAAGCGCAGGCGCACACGCTCTTGTCGCCGCAATTGGCTTTGGAGGGCGCCTTGCTCAGGCGCGGCGCCTTCAAGGAACTCGGCATCCGCGAGCCCTCGCAGCTTGCCTTCGTGCGGCTGAAGCCGAACGGCGAGGTGTTCGAGGAATCGATCCTCGAATACAACCGCAAGCCCCGCACCGCCAACGATCTCTCCGAGGAAGCCTGGGCGCGGCTGGAGCGGCTGCTGTTCCACTATGCCGACCCGACCACCGGCTATCTGTCGCGCGCCCTGCCCTTCCGCGAGGGCGAAGCCGACGGCGACTACGACCATCTGGCGCGCGTGCTCGAATGGTCGGCCGGCGGCGCCAGCGAGGACGAGGCGGACGGATGAAATATCCGATCCCCTCCGATACCGCCGCCAGCCAGTCGCGCGCTTCCGATCCGGCCTATTCCGCCTGGGTTTCGGCCAATGCCGGCTCGGGCAAGACGCATGTTTTGGCGCAGCGCGTCATCCGGCTGCTGCTCAACGGCACCGATCCGTCGAAGATCCTGTGCCTGACCTATACGYGGGCTGCCGCCGCCAACATGTCGAACCGTGTGTTCTCGACGCTGTCGGAATGGACGGCGCTGCCCGATGCGGAGCTGGCGGTCAGGATCGCGGCGCTGGACGGCCGCGGCGCCGACCGCGACATGATGCGGCGCGCGCGCCGATTGTTCGCCGAGGCGCTCGAGACGCCGGGCGGGCTGAAGATCCAGACCATCCACGCCTTCTGCGAATCCGTGCTGCACCAGTTCCCGCTGGAGGCCAATATCCCAGCGCATTTCGAGATGCTCGATCCGCAGATGGAGGCCTCGCTGTTCGCCGAGGCCCGCCGCGACATGATCTCGGGCGCGGGCGCCGGTGTCRAAGGGCTGGCGGAAGCCTTCGCCACCGTGCTGGAAAGCGGCGGCGAGTTCGGTCTCGATTCGTTGCTTGGCGAGATCGTCGGCAAGCGCGACGAACTGCGCGACTTCATCGCCAAGCTCGGCAAGGAGCGGGACTTCCGGCCGTTGTTCGCCGAATTCGACTTCAGGCCGGGACAGACGGGCGAGGGCATCGCCGCGTCGCTCTGGCCGCTGCCGGGTTTCGACCCTGGCCAGTTCGCCGAATTCGCGCACGCCGCCGAAGCCGCCGACGCGCGGCAGGTGCTGAACAACGTCGTCCCTTATGCACGAGGCGCATTCGCCGAAGCCGACCCGATCCGCCGGCTGCGGCTCTTGGCAAAGGCCTTCCTCAAGGCCGATGGCGACCCCTATGAGCCGCCCAAGATCTTCAGGAAGGCGCTGGTCGACCGGCTGCCGGATCTGCCGGAACGCTACCTTGCGGCGGCCAAGGCGATCCTCGACGTGTCGGACCGGCTGGCGTTGTTTCGCATGCTGGAAGGCACGGCGGCGGCGCTCACCGTCGCCGGCTGGCTGATTGCGCGCTACGAGCAGTTGAAGCGCGGGCGGGGCTTCCTCGACTTCAACGACCTCATCACCCGCACCGTCGCCCTGTTGTCGCGGCCCGATGCCGGACCATGGGTGCAGTTCAAGCTCGACCAGGGCATCGACCATATCCTGCTCGACGAGGCGCAGGACACCAGCCCGGACCAGTGGGAGGTGGTGAAGAAGCTGACGGAGGAGTTCTTTGCCGGGCTCGGCCAGCGCGAGGCAGTGACGCRCACGATCTTTGCCGTGGGCGACGAGAAGCAGTCGATCTATTCCTTCCAGGGCGCTGCGCCGGATTCCTTCGCCGAAAGCCGGCTGTTGTTCGCCGGGCGCGTGCGYGACGCCGAAGCCGCCTTCGCCAATCTCAAGCTCACCTGGTCYTTCCGCTCGAGCGACGACGTGCTGGCCGCGGTCGACCGCGTCTTCGCCGAGCCGGGTGTCAGGCGCGGCATCAGCCACGATCCCGATCCGCTGAGCCACAAGGCGATCCGCAATGACGCGCCGGGCTATGTCGAGGTATGGCCCTCGATCGGCGCCGAAATGGTCGAGGAGCCCGACGACTGGACCTTGCCGGTCAACCACGCCAGCGCACCMGCCGTGCGCGTCGCCGAGCATGTGGCGACGACCATCCAGGACTGGTTGCGGAATGGCGAGGTCATCGAAGGCAAAGGCCGAAAACTGACCGCCGGCGACATCCTGGTGCTGGTGCGCAAACGGGACCGCTTCGTCCATGCGCTGTCGCGCAGCCTGAAGAACCGGCAGATCCCGGTCGCCGGCGCCGACCGGCTGAGCCTGCCCGGCCATATCGCCGTGCAGGACCTGATCGCGCTCGGRCATTTCCTGATCCAGCCGGAGGACGACCTGTCCTTGGCCGCGGTGCTGCGCAGTCCGATCTTCGAGGTCTCCGAGGAGACGTTGCTGGCGCTCGCCGGTGAAAGGCCGAAAGGCCAGTCGCTGATCGCCTCGCTCAGGCAACATGCGGCCGAAGATGCGGCCCTCGTCGCGGTCGTTAGCCGGCTCGACGACTGGGCGACCGAAGTGGCCTTCAAGCCGGTGTTCGAATTCTACGCCGCCCTGCTCGCGCGCGACGGGTTGCGCCGCAAGATGACGGCGCGGCTCGGACCCGAAGCCGGCGACATCCTCGACGAGTTCCTGAGCTTCTGCCTGGCCGAGGAACGCACTGGACTGCCGGGGCTGGAATCCTTCCTGTCGACGCTGGAGAATGCCGGCCCCGAGATCAAGCGCGAGATGGACCAGACGCGCGACGAGGTGCGGGTCATGACCGTGCACGCCGCCAAGGGCCTCGAAGCCCCGGTCGTCTTCCTGGTCGATGGCGGCTCGGCGCCGTTCAGCGACCAGCATCTGCCGCGGCTGATGCCGTTCGAGAGCTCGGGGACGCAATGGAGGGGCAAGGGCTATCTTTGGCGCTCGGCCAGCGATGTCGCCAACGGCGTCTCGAAGGCGGCTTCGATCCGGGCGCGCGAACTGGCGGACGACGAATACCGGCGGCTGCTCTATGTCGGCATGACGCGTGCCGAGGACCGGCTGATCGTCTGCGGCTATCACGGCAAGCGGCAGCCCAGCACCGGCACCTGGCATTCGATCGTCAGCCGGGCGCTGTTGGGGGCGCCCGAGAGTTCCGAGCGGCGGCATCCGGCGACGGCCGAGGTGGCCGTGCATCGCTTCCATATGACGAAACTGCCGCCGGTGGCGCTGGCAGAGAGCGAAGCCGAACATCGAACCGAGCATCTTGCGCCGCTGCCCGACACCCTGTTCCGGCCACTGCCGCCCTATGAGGAGCTGCCGCGGCCGCTTTCGCCTTCCGGCGCCTCGGCGCTGATCGAGGAAGCGAAAGAAGCCGTGCCCGACACGCGCTCGCCGGTTCTCGACGCCGAGGCCGAGCCCGGCTTCGCGGTGGTGCGCGGCCTGGTCCTGCACAAATTGCTGCAGATGCTGCCCGGCATCGCCGAAGACGAAAGGCGGAGTGCGGCCGAGCGCTACCTGGCGCGCGCCGGCGCCGGCTGGCCGGACGGTGAGCGCGGCAAAGCGCTCGAGGCGGTGCTTGCGATCCTGTCCGACGGCCGCTTCGGCGCACTGTTCTCACCGTCGTCCCGCGCGGAAGTCGCGATCATGGGCAGCCTCGAGGTGAAGGGCAGGCTGCGCTCGATCTCCGGCAAGATCGACCGGCTGGCTGTCGCCCCGGACAAGGTGTCGATCGTCGACTACAAGACCAACCGGCCGGCGCCGGCGAGCCTGACCGAAGTGCCGCCGGCCTATGTGCTGCAGCTTGCGCTCTACCGCGCGCTGCTTGAGCCGCTCTATCCGGGGCGCGAGGTGACGGCGGCGCTGCTCCTCACCGAGGCGCCGCGCCTGATCGAGCTGCCAGCCAAGGCGATGGACGATGCCCTTGCCCGACTCACGGGAGCGTGACACAAGAACTGCTTGAACATCGCCGCCACAACCACCACATTTGGTGCAACCCGAGTTTTCGAAAGGATTTCAGCATGGCCACCGTCAAGGTCGACAATGGCAATTTCCAGGCCGATGTGCTCAACGCCAAGGAGCCGGTCGTGGTGGATTTCTGGGCGGAATGGTGCGGTCCCTGCAAGATGATCGGCCCGTCGCTGGAAGAGATCGCCAAGGAGCTCGGCTCGAAGGTGAAGGTCGCCAAGCTCAACATCGACGAGAATCCGGAGCTTGCCGCGCAGTATGGCGTGCGCTCGATCCCGACGCTGATGATCTTCAAGGGCGGCGAAGTGGCCGATATGAAAGTGGGCGCCGCGCCGAAGACCGCGCTGTCGCACTGGATCAACGGCGCCATCGCCTGAGCCAATCCGTAAAGTTCAAGAACGAGCCCGGCCAATCGCGCCGGGCTTTTTCTTTGGCGTCATCGCTCGGCGCGCTCTGGCCCTCGCACGCAGGCAAGTCATACTCTCTGCTTCAGAAAAGGAGAGCGCCATGACCGGGACAGCCAAAGCCACAGTTCACGTCGACAATGAGCGCGTCATCGTCACCGAATACCGGTTCGCGCCGGGCGCCAACACCGGCTGGCATCGCCATGGCCACGACTATGTCGTGGTGCCGCTGATGGACGGCAAGGTGAAGCTGGTGACCAAGGACGGCGAATCCTTTGCCGAAATGAAGAAGGGAGCGCCCTATTTCCGCCGCGAGGGCGTCGAGCACGACGTCGTCAACGCCAATGACGGCGAATACGCTTTTATCGAGATCGAGCTGAAGTAGTCGGCTGGCCATCATCCGCCATCTTGATGGCTAAGCTCTGTCGGTGTCTATTCCGGCAAGCGGAGTTCCAAATGGCCGAACCAACACTCTCAGTCCGTAGCGCAAAAGCATGGAGCCTTGCTCATCGACTTGCGCGTCGAGAGAATCGTTCCATAGCCGACCTGATCGAACGCGCACTTGAGTTCTATGATATCCGGGAAGCGGCGCGCGAGCCCCCGTCCAGCTTCTATGCTCGCTTGGCGGCAAGCAGCGGCGCCGACATCGATCTGGAGAAGATTATCCGCGAAGGCCGCGAACTCTAGTGGCACTGCACGGGGATTTTGACCGATAGGCTCTGTTTGCGTTGGCAGGCGGCATGCGTTGGAGATTGGCCGAAACGCCCATCGCGATCGTCATTCCAGGGCGGAGCAGGAGCGAAGCTCCGTCGCGAAGACCCTGGAATCCATGCCGTTCCGTTCGCCAGGGCGTGCAACGGAGCAGAATTCTGCACCGCAGTAACCCTCCCAAGTCACGGAATGGATTCTATGGTTTGCGCCGCGTCGCTTCGCTCCTGCTTCGCCATAAAATGACGAGGTTGGGGGGCTTCAACCAATCGCCAGCGTTTGCGCTGCTGGATGGAAGATCTTACACCAAGACAAAACGGCAACCTTTCAAATCTCTGTGCCCAGCCGAATTTCGGACCAGTCAATCGAGCCGAAGTAGTCACCAGTCGGCGACGCGATCGCCGCCGGCGAATTGGGCACTTTTTGCGGTGTATTCAAACAGCTCGATCCTCACGCCGTTAGGGTCGCTGATCCAGGCTTGGTACGTGTCGTCGCAGGCGAGCTTCTTCGCCGTCACCGCGACACCTTTCGACCGGATATGGGCGACGGCCGCGTCGATATCTTCCACCTCAAGGCAGAAATGGTTGATCTGGTTGCGGTCGCTGTAGCTGGCCTCGGTCTTCTCAAACACCTCGACATGGCTGCGGCCGCCGCACTCGAGATAGAAGCCGAAAATCCTGCCGTCGCGCAGAAAATTGAACCTTGTGTCCATGCGGAGCACATCGCGGTAGAAGCCACGCGTCGCCTCCAGGTCGTGCGCAAAGATGCAGACATGGGCCAGTTGCTTCACCTTGATCATGGCCCGTTCCTTTCGGTCCCCGCCGAATCTACAGCGCTATCCAGAAATTGCTCAGGTCGGCGGCGTGCCGTTCTCGGCCAGCACGGCACCGGCGAAATAGAGCGAGCCGCCGATCAGGATGYGCGGCGCCGGGCCGTCCCAGGAGTCGCGCAACAGCATCAGCGCGCTGGCGACGGAACTGACCGGCTCGGCCGATAGGCCTGCCTCTTCGGCGCGCAAGGCCAGCTCATCATTCGGCACGCCGGCATCGCTGTTGGTCACCGGCACGGTGTAGACATGGCGGGCGAGGCCCTTAAAGGCGCTGAAATAGCCGGTCTGGTCCTTGGTGTTGATCATGCCGGAAATCAGCACCAGCGGTCTCGGATTCTTCTCCTCCTGCTCGGCCAGCGCCTCCGCGATGACGATGCCGGCGCCGGGATTGTGGYCGCCGTCCAGCCAGATCTCCGCGCCCTTCGGAGCCAGATCCACCAATTTGCCCTGGGTCAGCTTCTGCATGCGCGCCGGCCAGGCGACATGGGCCATCGCCCGCTCGGCGGCGCGATGGCCGATCTCGAAGCCGGCCGCCTTGACGGCGGCGATCGCCGCCGCTGCATTGGCGTACTGGTGCCGCCCGGGCAGGCGGGGCAGCGGCAGGTCCATCAACCCGTCCTCGTCCTGGTAGACCATGCGGCCGTTCTCCTCGAAAGCGAGGAAATCCTGGCCATAGACCACGGTCGGGCAATCCAGCCGCTCCGCCGTCTCGATCAGAACCTGAAGCGCGGTGTCGCTCTCCTGGGCGCCGATCACCACCGGACAGCCGTGCTTCATGATGCCCGCCTTTTCGGCGGCGATCAGCTCGACGCGGTCGCCGAGATAGGCTTCGTGGTCCATCGAGATCGGCATGATCACCGAAACGGCCGGCCGCTTGACGACATTGGTGGCGTCGAAACGGCCGCCAAGGCCGACCTCGATGATCGCCGCCTCCGCCGGATGCTCCGAGAACAGGACGAAGGTGACGGCGGTGAGGATCTCGAAGACAGTGATCGTCTGGCCTTGATTGGCCTCGGCGACGCGCGCGATGGCTTCGGCGAAAACGTCGTCGTCGACGAGCTTGCCGCCGCCTTCGGCCGCCAGCCGGTAGCGTTCGTGCCAGTTCACCAGATGCGGCGAGGTATGGACGTGGACGAGGTGGCCCGCCGCCTCCAGCAGCGCGCGCGAAAAGGCGGCGCAGGAGCCCTTGCCGTTGGTACCTGCGATGTGGATGACCGGCGGCAGCCGGTCCTGCGGATTGCCGAGGCGTTCGAGAAGCCGCGTGACGCGGTCCAGCGAAAGGTCGAAGCCTTTCGGATGCAGCGTCATCAGATGTTCGATTTCGCGTTCGGCGGAAAGCGTTGTCATGGTGGAATCCTAGCGCATGCTTCCGAAACCGGGAATCGGTTTCGAACGGCCGTGCGCAAATCAGAGGCTACAGCACGCAATGGGCGACGCAAATCGCGGTTCGCGGCGAACRATGTCGCGCAGGTTTATATCGCGTCGGGGCCGACCTCGCCTCAGGCTTGCGGCCGCGCCTCCGCGTTGACCACCGCCGGCGGCAGGATTTCCGGCTCGAGCGGCTTGTCGGCCGGCGGCATCTTGAGCAGCATTTTCAACAGCCGGGAGATGGTCTGGCGCATCTCGAGGCGCGACACGACCATGTCGACCATGCCGTGTTCCATCAGATATTCGGCGCGCTGAAAACCGTCGGGCAGCTTCTCGCGGATGGTCTGCTCGATGACACGCGGGCCGGCAAAGCCGATCAGCGCGCCCGGCTCGGCGATGTGGACATCGCCCAGCATGGCGTAGGAGGCAGTGACGCCGCCGGTGGTCGGATTGGTGAGCACGACGATATAGGGCAGGCCGGCTTCCTTCAGCCGGTCGACGCCGACCGTGGTGCGCGGCAATTGCATCAGCGAGAGGATGCCTTCCTGCATGCGGGCGCCGCCGGAGGCGGCGAACAGGATCAGCGGCCGCTTGCGCTGCAGCGCGACTTCGAAGGCGTGCACGATGGCCTCGCCGGCGGCCATGCCGAGCGAGCCGCCCATGAAGGCGAAGTCCTGCACGGTGACGATAACCGGCAGCCCGTCGATGGTGCCGGCGCCGTTGAGGATCGCGTCCTCGAGGCTGGTCTTGGCCTTCGCCTCTTTCAGACGGTCGGTGTAGCGCTTCTCGTCGCGGAACTTAAGCGGGTCCTGGACCACCTTGGGGTTTTCCAGCACCTCGTATTTGCCGTCGTCGAAGAAGTATTTCAGCCGCTCCTTGGCCGAGATCTTCATGTGATGGCCGGAAGCCGGGATGACGAACTGGTTGGATTCGAGATCCTTGTGAAAGATCATCTCGCCGGTCTCGGGATCCTTGATCCAAAGGTTTTCCGGCATGTCGGTGCGCCGGCCGAGCATCGAATTGATCTTCGGGCGGACGTAATTGGTGATCCAGTTCATGGCTTCGGCTCCTGTCCTGGAAGAGACTTCGAGCAATTCAGGAAAAGTCTGTGGCGGATTTCCGGCCCGAATTGCGTAGCGAACAGATAGTCAGGCTATTCGGCGGCAGCAAGGCGAGCCGAGCGGACGCCCTGGGCAAGGCCGCTGACCAGCGTGGCGACGGCCTCCGCCGGATCGGCTGTCTTCTCGCCCTTGGGCCCCAGCACGTTGGCGATCGCGTTGACGATCGCCGTGCCGACGACGACGCCGTCGGCCGAGGCGCCGATGACACGCGCCTGCTCGGCGGTCTTGACGCCGAAGCCGACGCAGACCGGCAGCGCGGTGTGGCCCTTGATGCGGGTGACCGCTGCCGAGACCTTGGCTGTGTCGGCGAGCGCCGACCCAGTGATGCCCGTCATCGAGACGTAGTAGACGAAGCCGGAGGTGTTCTCCAGAACCTTGGGCAGGCGCTTGTCGTCGGTGGTCGGCGTCGCCAGACGGATGAAGTTGACGCCGGCCTTCAGCGCCGGAATGCAAAGCTCCTCATCCATTTCCGGCGGCAGGTCGACGACGATCAGGCCGTCGATGCCGCTGGCCTTGGCGTCGGCGAGGAAGCGGTCGACGCCGTAGATGTAGATCGGATTGTAGTAGCCCATCAGAACGATCGGCGTCTCGTCGTCGCCGGCGCGGAATTCGGACGCCATCTTCAGCGTCTTGGCCAGCGTCTGGCCGCCCTTCAGCGCCCGAAGGCCCGCCGCCTGGATGGCCGGGCCGTCGGCCATCGGGTCGGAGAAGGGCATGCCGAGCTCGATGATATCGCTGCCGGAGGCAGGCAGCCCCTTCATGATCGACAGCGAGGTTTCGTAATCGGGGTCGCCGCCCATGATGTAGGTGACGAGAGCCGGGCGGCCTTCGGCTTTGAGCTTGGCCATACGGCGGTCGATGCGGGTGGTCATTGTCAGATCTCCATGCCCAGCATGTTGGCCACTGTGTGCACGTCCTTGTCGCCGCGGCCGGACAGGTTGACGATGACGATCTGGTCCTTGTCCATCTTCGGCACGATCTTCATCGCATGGGCGATGGCATGCRCCGATTCCAGCGCCGGGATGATGCCTTCGACCCGGGTGGTCAGCTGGAAGGCCTCAAGCGCCTCGTCGTCGAGGATCGGCTCGTACTGGACACGGCCGGAATCGCRCAGCCAGGAATGCTCCGGACCGACGCCTGGATAATCYAGGCCGGCCGAGATCGAATGGCCGTCGAGGATCTGCCCGTCCGCGTTCTGCAGCAGATAGGTGCGGTTGCCGTGCAGCACGCCGGGCTTGCCGGCGCTCATCGAGGCACAATGCTCGACGCCGTCGAGGCCGCGTCCACCCGCTTCGATGCCGATGATGCGCACGTCCTTGTCGTCGAGGAAGGGATGGAAGAGGCCGATGGCGTTGGAGCCGCCGCCGACGGCGGCGATGATGACGTCCGGCAGCCGGCCTTCCTGCTCCAGAATTTGGGCGCGGGCTTCCGTGCCGATCACCGACTGGAAGTCGCGCACCAGCTCGGGATAGGGATGCGGGCCGGCGGCGGTGCCGATCAGGTAGTAGGTGTCCTCGACATTGGTGACCCAGTCACGCAGGGCCTCGTTCATGGCGTCCTTCAAGGTGCCGTGGCCGGCGGTGACCGGCCGTACCTCGGCGCCGAGCAGCTTCATGCGGAAGACGTTGGGGCTCTGGCGGGCGACGTCGGTGGCGCCCATGTAGACGACGCAAGGATAGCCGAAGCGCGCCGCGACGGTGGCTGAGGCCACGCCATGCTGGCCGGCGCCCGTCTCGGCGATGATGCGCTTCTTGCCCATGCGCTTGGCGAGCAGGATCTGGCCGAGGCAGTTGTTGATCTTGTGGGAGCCGGTGTGGTTGAGGTCCTCGCGCTTGAAATAGACCTTGGCGCCGCCGAGATGCTTCGTCAGCCCTTCCGCGAAATAGAGTTTTGAGGGCCGCCCGGCATAGTGGGTGGAGAGATTCTGCAGCTCGGCCTTGAACTCCGGATCGTTCTTGGCCTTGTTCCACTGATCTTCGAGGTCGAGGATCAGCGGCATCAGCGTCTCGGCGACGAAGCGGCCGCCGAAAATGCCGAACATGCCCTGCTCGTCGGGCCCGGTGCGGAAGGAATTTGGCATAGCCGGCTTGTTCATCGYCGATCTCCTAAGTCTTGGCTTGCGAGCACGTCCTTATCGGAAAACCGGATTCCACYTTTCCKGGACATGCTGCATTTTGGTTTCGAGCATGTCCTTGTCGGAAAACCGGATTCCACTTTTCCGGACATGCTCGGGCTTGAACCTACTCAGGCAGCGCGATTATCCCGCGCGGCTCTGACGGCCCGGAAAAACTGCTCGATCAGCGCCGGATCCTTGACGCCCGGAGCGCTTTCCACACCGGACGAGACGTCTATTCCGGGCGGATTGGCCAGTCTCAGGGCATCGCCGATATTGGCGGCGTTGAGCCCTCCGGAAAGCATGTAATCGAGCCCGGCGTCAAGGCCGGCAAGGATGCGCCAGTCGAAGGCGACGCCGTTGCCGCCCGGCAGTTGCGATCCTTTCGGCGGCTTGGCGTCGAACATGAAGCGATCGGCGATGCCGATATATGGCTTGATGCGATCGAGATCGGCCGCCTCGCTGACGGAAAACACCTTCATGACCGGCAGGCCGTGGCGCGCCTTGAGTTCCGCCACCCGCTCCGGTGTCTCGGAACCGTGGAGCTGCAGCATGTCCGGTTGCATTTTCGCGACGATCTCGTCGAGGAAGGCATCGTCGGCATCGACGGTCACGGCAACCGCCAGCGCCYTGCCGCGCGCCGCTTCGCGCAGGCGCCCGRCCTCGGCGGGCTCGACATAGCGCGGGCTCTTAGGGAAGAAAATAAAGCCGACATGGCTGGCGCCGCCGGCGAGGGCGGCCGCCATCGCGGCGTCGGTCTTCAATCCGCAGATCTTGATGTCGAGCGTCATTGCGCGGGCTTGGCACGAAACGGCAAAAGAGTCGAGAAAAAGCATGCTGTTGCCGGCGCGGCGGAAAACACTACCTTCATAACGGGACCACAGGCGGGAGCACGACAATCATGGCCGACCGGACCGTTGCCGAACTGAGGCAGAAGATCGCCCAAGCGCGCGAGGTGATCGCGCATCTGATGGAAAAGTCCGACTTCAACGGCGCCGAGGCGCACCGGGCGCTGGACTATTTCGGCAGCGACGCGTTCGACCGGAATTTTTTGCCATGGCCGCATCAGGGCGAGGAGGGGTTGCGACCGGAGGAGTTGAATGCGGCGAATGACGATTGAGGGCCTAATGGGTTCAAGCGGATAGTAGAGAGGCTGGCGGGACAGCACCCCCCTCTGGCCTGCCGGCCATCTCCCCCGCAAGGGGGGAGATCAGCAGCTTCGGCGCTGAACGCTTCCTGCAACGCTTGCGATTGGCGAAAGCCTAGGCGACACCCAATCTCCCCCCTTGCGGGGGAGATGCCCGGCAGGGCAGAGGGGGGTGTGAAGGAACGCGACCTATCGGCTTGAGCTACTCAAACACAATCGCCTGCAGCGCGCCGCCATTGCGCTTCAGCCAGTCCTTGCAGCGGTCGGTATCCGGGCACAGCTTCTCGCACAGCTTCCAGAATTTCGGGCCGTGGTTCATCTCCTTGAGATGCGCCACTTCATGYGCCACCAGGTAATTTATCACCGCCGGCGGCGCCATCATGATGCGCCACGAGAAGGAGAGATTGCCCTCCGAGGTGCATGACCCCCAGCGGCTGGAGGTATCCTTATACCTTATCGCCTTGGCGCGCTTGCCGATCGCCTCGGTGTGCTTGACCACCAGCCTCTCGATCTCCTTCTTGGCCTCGCGCTTGAGGTAGTCGGCGATGCGGCGCGGCAGATGGATGCGCTCGCCATGCACGATCAGGAGCGGACCGCGCTCGTCGCGCGAGACGGTGACGGTGCCGCGCTTCGAAGGCTCATGCACGATGCGGTGCGGCACGCCGCGGATCGGGATCCTGATGCCGGGCCTGACCTGCGGCCTCGTCGGCACCTTGGCCAGCCGCTGCTCCAGCCAGTCCTGGTGGCGGTCGAGGAATTTCTCCACCTCGCCACGGCGCAGGCCGGGCGGCACGGTGACGCGCAGGCCCTGGCCGCCGGAATCGATGCGCAGCGTGAGCCGCCTGGCCCTGGCGCTTTCGACGATTTTCAGCGGCAAAGTTCGGCCGGCGACGCAATGTTCGCGCTCGACCACAGGGGTGGGCTTTGGCTTGGTCAGATTGCGAAAGAAGCCGAGGGTCATGGCTGGACGATACGCGATTCGAAAAAAACGGCCAGTGGAGGGAAGCTACAAAGAGAACAAAAAAGAAACGGCGCCGCTCGCGCGACGCCGTTTTGTCAGCCTAAGACCTGTCCCTGCAGCGCCGCGCGTCCTCTGGACGCGCAAAGGACGCTGCAGCACTTTGAGTTTGCGCATGACCTATTCCGAAAATCGGCGTCGATTTTCGGGGTCATGCGCAAGGATCTCAGTCGTCGAGCAGGTTCGTGCCCTTGCCGCGCTTGGACGCGGGCTTGTCGCCCGGCTCGGTGGTGGTCGGCGCGGTATGCTTGCTGCGGTTGGCCATGAAGCGGTCGAACTCTTCCTGATCCTTGGCGCGGCGCAGCTCGCGGGCGTAGTCGTCGAACTCGGTCAGCATCTCGTCCAGCTTGCGGCGCTCCTCGGCGAGGCGCTCCAGCTCCTTCTCGCGCCAGTCGTCGAAGGCGACGTTGCCGGTGCGGGCCGAGCCATGGCCCCAGCGGGCCGCCTTCTCGGAGCCGCGGCGGCAGCCGGCGAAGATGCCGTCCGTGGCGCGGTTGATGTCGMGCTTGAAGCCTTCGAGCCGGTCGCCCCAGATGATGTAGGCGAGCATGGCGAAGCCGAGCGGCCAGRACACCATGAAGCCGATGACCATCAGCGCGATGGTGGCCGGCGTCCAGGCCGGACGGATCAATGCAGTCGTATTCATTTCTCCCAATCCTTCCGTTGGAGACAGCCGATCCGGCTGCGTGGAATCGAAATGGGAAGGCGAAATAGGCGATTCAAGGCAAGTCCGGYCAAAACCGGCGAAGCATCTGAAATGATTATCGCTTTTTGAGTTTTTCCAGGAAAAGCACTGCCATTCCGGCAACCAGCCCCCAAAATGCCGCGCCGACGCCGAAAAGCGTGAGCCCCGAGGTGGTCACCGCGAAGGTGACCGTCGCCGGCATGCGTTCGTCAACGTCGTGAAGGGCTATCGACAGGGCGTTGGCCAGGGGCGCCGTCAAGGCGAGCCCCGCGACCAGCACGATCAGGCTTTGCGGCAGGACGGCGAAGATGGCCACCAGCGAGGCGCCGAAAATGGCGAAGATGAGATAGGCGAGCGCGTAGAACGGCCCGGTTTTCCAGCGTTCGGCCGGGTCGGGATGAACGTCGGGGCCGGTGCAGATGGCGGCCGAGATGGCCGCAAGATTGGTGGTGGCGGCGCCGAACGGCGCCGAGAGCAGCGAAAACAGACCGGTGACGCCGATCAGCGGACCGGGCTCCGGATGATAGCCCGCGGCGCGCAGCACCGCGAGGCCGGAAAGGTTCTGGGAGGCCATGGTGACCAGATAGAGCGGCAAGGCGAGGCCAATGGTCGCCGATGCAGTGAATTGCGGCGCAATGAACGTCAATGTCGACAGTTCCGGCACAGGCAGGCTGCCGACGCGGCCGGTGAGGAAAGCGGCGAGGCCGCCGCCGATCAGCACCACCAGCACCGACAGAGCCGGATTGAACAGGCGGATGACGAAGAAGGCGGCGATCAGCGGCAGGATCAGCCAGGGATCGGCGGGAATGGTCTTCACCGCATTGACGGCGAAGCTGACCAGGATGCCGGCCAGCATGCCGGACGCGACGGAGGCCGGGATCTGCGCGATCAGCCGGGTCAATGGCTTGAACAGGCCGGTGGCGACCAGAAGGACGCCGGTGACCATGAAGGCGCCGACGGCCTGCGGCATCGTGAAGCCGCTGGAGGCCGCGATCAGCGCCAGGCCAGGCGTCGACCAGGCGGTGATGACCGGCATCTTCGTGCGCCAGGACAGCCACAGGCATTCAATCGTCATGGCCAGGCAGATCGCGGTGACACCGCTCGCGGTCTCGATCTGCGTGGCGCCGACCGCCTTGGCGGCCGCGATGACGAGAGCCAGCGTGCCGCCGAAACCGACGATTGCCGCGACGAAGGCGGATATCGGGATGGAAATGCGCATTATCYGGCGGCCCGCCTGACCATATCGCCGACGGTCCGTATGAGCATATCGAGATCCTCGGGGCGGGACAGGCGATGGTCGCCGTCCGGAATCAGCGACAGCGTCACGTCGTCGGCGGGCAACATAGCGGCCAGCTTCAGCGCATGGCCGGACGGCACATCCGGATCGGCAAGTCCCTGCAGGATGTGCACCGGGCAGTGCGTGTCGATCGGCCCCGTCATCACCCGATTGGCGCGGCCGTCCTCGATCAGCGCGCGCGTGTAGATATAAGGCTCGTCGGAATAGTCGGACGGCTCGGTGAAGAAGCCTTTTTCCTTGAGATCGCGCCGCTGCGCGTCGGTCAGCACCGGTTCGATCAGTTCGACGGTGAAATCCGGCGCCGGGGCGAGYAGCACCAGGCCGGCCACACGGTCTTCGCCCGCCTTGCGCAGTTCCTGCACCATGCGCAGCGCGATCCACGCCCCCATCGAGGAGCCGACCAGGATCTGCTTGCCCTTGCTGAACCGGCGAAAGACGGCAAGGCTCTCGGCCAGCCATCTGGAGATCGTGCCGTCGGCGAATGCGCCGCCCGACTCGCCATGACCGGAATAGTCGTGGCGCAAATAGGCATGGCCCTCGCGCGCGGCCCAGGCGGCAAGCGTCTCGGCCTTCGTGCCCAGCATGTCGGACTTGTAGCCGCCGAGCCAGACCACGCCGGGCGCCGCGCCCGGCGCCTGCCTGACGGCGATGTTCGACCCGTCCACATCGATGAAAACCGGAGCGCTGGCGGCCATGAGCTTGTCCTTTCGGCCGGTCCTTTTGGCACAGGCTGTGGTTCAACGAAAAGTGCTCGCGGCGTTTCTTTGCTTGGTGCAGACAATTGCCAGGCGGCAGGTGATTTTCCGGCGCGACTATGCTATTGACTCACGCCCCGCGCTCACCACATAGGCGCGTCCACCTACTTCTTGTCTAAAGAAACCCTGAACGAAACGGCCGAGGAGACCACGACCATTCGCAGACCTTTCAAAGCAGCGGCACCCACCAAGGACGGGCCGCGCTCCAACCGAGACATCCGGGTGCCCCGGGTCCAGCTTATCGACGCCGACGGCCAGAACCGTGGCGAAGTTTCCATCAACGAAGCGCTGCTGCTGGCCGAAGAGGCTGGGCTCGATCTCGTCGAGATATCACCCAACGCGCAGYCCCCCGTCGTCAAGATCCTCGATCTCGGCAAGCTGAAATACGCCAACCAGAAAAAGGCGGCCGAAGCGCGCAAGAACCAGAAGGTCATCGAGATCAAGGAGATCAAGATGCGCCCGAACATCGACAGCCATGACTACGAGACCAAGATGAAGGCTGTGCGGCGCTTCTTCGAGGAAGGCGACAAGGTCAAGCTGACGCTGCGCTTCCGCGGCCGCGAGATGGCGCATATGGAGCTCGGCATGCAGCTTCTGAACAAGGTGCGCGAGGAAGTGTCGACGATCGCCAAGGTCGAAGCGGAGCCGAAGCTCGAAGGCCGCCAGATGATGATGGTCCTGGCGCCGCGCTGACCAAGGATGACGCGGCCGTCAAAGCGCCGCGCCCATCACGGTTTCGAGAGTTGCCCGGCTCCTTCTATCCCGCTCTAAAATCCGCCCGAATTGCCGGGCACGGCGTCCCGACGATCGGCGGGGCGCCTGTTTTCAATCCGATCGCCACTCGACGATCGGATGGGTCATGGTCGATGAAGTGAAGGTTCCGGCCGACAACCAGAATGAAGGGTTGGGCGGCTATCAGCACATGCGCCGGATCGTGCTGGCAGTGCTGATCGTGGTGCTGTTTGCCGCGCTTCTGTTCGGTCAATCGTCCTTTCCGCCGGACACGCCGATGCACGAGTCGATCGAGATGTTCGGCGTGCTCTTGATCTTCCTCGGCATTGTCGGGCGGCTGTGGTCGACGCTCTATATCGGCGGGCGCAAATCGGCCGAAGTGGTCACCGGCGGTCCCTATTCGATCACCCGCAATCCGCTCTATTTGTTCTCGACCGTGGCGGCCGCCGGCGTCGGCGCGCAGATCGGCTCGTTCAGCGGCATCATCCTGTTCTCGCTGCTCTGCGCCGGCGCCTTCCACATCGTCATCCTGCGCGAGGAGCGGTACCTGAAGGAAGTCCTCGGCGCGCCCTACCAAGCTTATCTCGCCAAGGTGCCGCGCTTCTTCCCGAATCTCCGGCTCTACCAGGAAGGCGACACCGGCAGCTTCAAGCCGCGTCTCTTGTTGAACACGCTGCTCGACGGCCTGGTGTTTCTGGTCGCGCTGCCGGCCTTCGAATTGATCGACGGCATGCAGCAGTCGGGGGTGCTGCCGGTGTGGTTCACACTGCCGTAGGGTGGCTGATATTCAGGTGAGGCCGGCCTGCGAACGGCGGCTTCCTGTGCTTCCGGTGCTCACGTACTTTAAGTACGCTCCGCTCCGGTTCTCGGAAACCACCATTCTCGACTCGGCCTGACCTGAATCTCAACCACCCTACCCAACGGGACAGCGCGTCGCATGGCGAGGTGTTGCGCACCGGCCGTCTTTGATCTATAGGACCGCCGTCTAAAGAAAACCGCCCGGCAGGGCATGCCGTGGCGGTTTCATTTGCTTTTCGGGCTTTGGTCGGCCCGAAGCGAAAAAAGAAGTGCGATGGTGCGCCACCAATACGGAGTAGCAAAATGCCCAAGATGAAGACCAAATCGGCCGCCAAGAAGCGGTTCAAGATTACTGCCACCGGCAAGGTGYTGTCGGCTGCCGCCGGYAAGCGCCACGGCATGATCAAGCGTTCCAACAAGTTCATTCGCGATGCCCGCGGCACGATGGTTCTGGCTGAACCGGACGGCAAGAAGGTCATCAAGAATTTTCTGCCGAACGGCCTCTGARCATTCGGTCTGGACAGCGTTTTAAGGAGATCATGACATGGCACGCGTAAAGAGAGGCGTCACCGCCCACGCCAAGCACAAGAAGGTCCTGAAAGCCGCCAAGGGTTTCTACGGYCGCCGCAAGAACACCATCCGCATCGCCAAGCAGGCGGTGGAGAAGTCGCTGCAGTATGCCTACCGCGACCGCAAGAACCGCAAGCGCTCGTTCCGCGCGCTGTGGATTCAGCGCATCAACGCGGCGGTGCATGAGCACGGCCTGACCTATGGCCGCTTCATCGACGGCCTCAACAAGGCYGGCATCGAGATCGACCGCAAGGTCCTTTCGGACATGGCCATCCACGAGCCGCAGGCTTTCGCCGCGCTGGTCGGCAAGGCCAAGGTCGCGCTCGAATACCTGAAGAACACCACGCCGAATGCTTTTGAGAGCGCTGTCGCCTAAGCCAGCGCTTCCCAAGCATTCGCAATTCTGATTTTGGGGAACCCGCGCTGGCACGGCTGGCGCGGGTTTTTCTTATGCCTGCTGCAACAAAAATCGTACTGCGAAACGAAAATCGTGACGCACGCTGATGACAGCCACCGATAGAAAGAATTCGCCGTGAACGCCACCGCTGGAAATCTTGAAACCCTTGAAGCTTCGCTGATGGCCGACATCGCGGCGGCTTCGGACGAGGCCGCGATCGAGGCGGTGCGCGTCTCGGCGCTGGGCAAGAAGGGCTCGGTCTCCGAAATGCTGAAGACGCTGGGCGCCATGAGCGCCGAGGAGCGGCAGGTGAAGGGCCCGGCGATCAACGGCTTGAAGAACCGCGTCACCGAGGCGCTCGCCCAGCGCAAGGCGGCGCTGAAGGATGTGGCGATCGCCGCACGGCTCGCGGCGGAAACGGTCGACGTGACGCTCCCCGTCCGTCAGTCGCCGGCCGAGCGCGGCCGCATCCATCCGATCAGCCAGGTGATCGACGAGATCGCCGCGATCTTCGGCGACCTCGGCTTCGCCATCGCCGAAGGCCCGGACATCGAGACCGACTACTACAATTTCACGGCGCTGAACTTCCCCGAGGGGCATCCGGCGCGCGAGATGCACGACACCTTCTTCTTCCAGCCGGACGAGAAGGGTGAACGCAAGCTGCTGCGCACGCACACCTCGCCCGTGCAGATCCGCACCATGGAGCGGCAGAAGCCGCCGATCCGCATCGTCATCCCCGGCAAGACCTACCGGCAGGATTCGGACGCCACCCACTCGCCGATGTTCCATCAGGTCGAGGGGCTGGTGGTCGACAAGACCGCCAACGTCGCCAACATGAAGTGGGTGCTGGAAGAGTTCTGCAAGGCCTTCTTCGAGGTGCCGTCGGTCAAGATGCGCTTCCGGCCGTCCTTCTTCCCCTTCACCRAGCCCAGCCTCGAGGTCGACATCCAGTGCGACCGCTCGCGTCCGGGCGAAGTGCGCTTCGGCGAAGGCTCCGACTGGATGGAGATCCTGGGCTGCGGCATGGTGCATCCGAACGTGCTGCGCGCCGGCGGGCTCGATCCCGACGAATATCAAGGCTTTGCCTGGGGCATGGGCATCGACCGCATCGCCATGCTGAAATACGGCATGCCGGACCTGCGCGCCTTCTTCGACGCCGACGTGCGCTGGCTCAGCCATTACGGGTTCCGGCCGCTCGACCTGCCGACGCTGTTCGGGGGGCTGTCTGCATGACGGCACCTCACACCGGCGGCTGCCGTTGCGGCGCGGTGCGGTTCGAGGCTTCGGCCGAGCCGCACCACATCAGCTATTGCCATTGCGGCGATTGCCGGCGCGCGACGGGCGCGCCGGTGTCGGCCTTTGTCGGCTTCATGGCCGACCAGGTCGCGCTCACCGGCAAATCGCTGAAAAGCTACCGCAACGGCCCGGTGGAGCGCACGTTCTGCGGCACCTGCGGCTCGCCGATCGCCTATACCGACAAGAGGCTCGACAACCGGATCTATTTCATGCTCGGCGCCATGGACATGCCGGCCTATTTCAAGCCGACGCTGCATGCCTATGTGCGTGAGCAACTCCCCTTCCTGCATATGCCGGACGATCTGCCCAGACATCTGAAGACCAGCGTCTCCCGGCCCATCCAACAAGCGTCGGACGGGCAAGGACCAAACGGAACAGCACCATGAAATTCACCCTCTCCTGGCTCAAGGACCATCTCGAGACCGACGCCTCGCTTGCCGAGATCGTCGAGCGGCTAACCGCCATCGGCCTCGAAGTCGAACATGTCGACGACAAGTCGGGCCTGAAGCCCTTCGTCATCGCGAAAGTRCTGACGGCGGTGCAGCATCCCGACGCCGACCGGCTGCGCGTGCTCACCGTCGACACCGGCGACGGCAAGCCGCCGGTGCAGGTGGTGTGCGGGGCGCCCAACGCCCGCGCCGGCATGATCGGCGCCTTCGCCGCGCCCGGCACCTACATCCCCGGCATCGACGTGACGCTCTCGGTCGGCAAGATCCGCGGCGTCGAGAGCCACGGCATGATGTGCTCCGAGCGCGAGCTGGAAATCTCCGACGAGCACAACGGCATCATCGATTTGCCGCAGGACGCGCCGGTCGGCACCAGCTTCGCCGCCTACGCGCATCTCGACGATCCGGTGATCGAGATCAATCTGACGCCGAACCGTCCCGACGCGACCAGTGTCTACGGCATTGCGCGCGACCTCGCCGCGAGTGGGCTCGGCCGCCTGGTGGGCGGAGGGATCATGCCGCATGCCGGCAACGGCCTGTGCCCGGTCAAGGTCACGATCGAGGCGCCGGAACTCTGCCCCGGCTTCGCGCTGACACTGGTCAAGGGCGTGAAGAACGGCCCGTCGCCGAAATGGCTGYAGCAGCGGCTGATCGCGATTGGCCTGCGCCCGATCAGTGCGCTGGTCGACATCACCAACTACGTCACCTTCGACCGCGGCCGGCCGCTGCATGTCTTCGACGCCAAGAAAGTCGCCGGCAACCTCGTGGTGCGCCGCGCCAAGGAAGGCGAAAAGGTGCTGGCGCTCGACGGGCGCGAATACACGCTGACGCCGGAAATGTGCGTGATCGCCGACGACAACGGCGTCGAATCGATCGCCGGCATCATGGGCGGCGAGCATTCGGGCTGCGACGAGAACACCACCGACGTGCTGATCGAATCGGCGCTCTGGGACCCGATCGCCACGGCCCGCACCGGCCGCACGCTCGGCATCATCACCGATGCGCGTTACCGTTTCGAGCGCGGCGTCGATCCCGAATTCATGGTGCCGGGCGTCGAGCTGGCGACCAAGCTGGTGCTCGATTTCTGYGGCGGCACGCCTTCGGAGATCGAGGTCGCCGGCTATGYCGGCCACAAGCCGAAGATCGTCACTTTCCCGCTTTCGGAGGTGAAGCGGCTGACCGGCATCGAGGTGCCGAGGTCCGAGGCGCTGGACATCCTGACCCGGCTGGGCTTCGAGCCGCAGGGCTCGGGCGACGTCGTCAAGGTGAAGGTGCCGTCCTGGCGCCCGGATATCGACGGCAAGGCAGATCTTGTCGAGGAAGTGATGCGCATCCACGGCGTCGACAACATCGCGCCCCAGCCACTGACCTCTCATGACGCGGTCAACGGTAAGATCCTGACCACGCTGCAGGTGCGCACCCGTGCCGCCAAGCGGGCGCTCGCCGTGCGCGGCATGATGGAGGCCGTCACCTGGTCGTTCATCCCGGCCAAGCATGCCGAGCTGTTCGGCGGTGGCCAGAGCGCGCTCAAGCTCGCCAACCCGATCGCCGCCGACATGTCCGACATGCGGCCTTCGCTGCTGCCCGGGCTGATCGCGGCCGCGCAGCGCAATGCCGACCGCGGCATTGGCGATGTGGCGCTGTTCGAGGTCTCCGGCACCTATGAAGGCGACTTGGCCGACCAGCAGCGGCGCGTGGCCGCCGGCGTCAGGCGCGGCACCGCCAAGCTCGACGGCTCGGGCCGCAGCTGGGCCGGCAATGCCGGCCCGGTCGGCGTGTTCGACGCCAAGGCGGACGCGATCGCGGCGCTCGAATCCTGCGGCGCGCCGGTCGACCGGCTGCAGATCGAGCCAGGCGGCCCGGCCTGGTATCATCCTGGACGTTCCGGCACGATCAAGCTCGGTCCCAAGACCGTGCTCGGCACGTTCGGCGAGTTCCATCCGAAGACGCTGGACGGACTGGACGTCTCGGGCCCGCTCTGCGGCTTCGAGGTGTTCGTCGACGCCGTGCCGGAGCCGAAGGCCAAGCCGACGCGCACCAAGCCTAAACTGGAGCTATCGCCTTTCCAGGCGGTGAAGCGCGATTTTGCCTTCGTCGTCGACAGGACGGTCGAGGCCGGCACGCTGGTGCGGGCAGCTTTGGCCGCCGACAAGAAGCTGGTCACCGGCGTCTCGGTGTTCGACGTCTTCGAGGGCGCCTCGCTGGGCGCCGCCAAGAAATCGATCGCCATCGAAGTGTCGATCCAGCCGGTCGAAAAGACGCTGACCGACGAGGATTTCGAGGCGCTCGCAAAACGCATCGTCGAGAACGTCAACAAGCAGACAGGCGGCGTGCTGCGCGCTTAGAGCGGCTCAACGCCGCTCTAAGCATTTGTCTTACGCAATTCCAGACGGAAAACCGCCCGACACTTTTCCTGGAATTGCTTTGGCGGATTGCGGAGCGATGGCGAATCGCCCTCCAAAGGGCGATGAGCCATCTCCGCTATTCCGGCCTTCCCTTCGAAGAGCAACGCGCGGCCTTCCTCGCGATCGTCGCGGCCGATCCGCTGCTGGCCGAGACGCTGGCGCGGGTGCGAGAACTTGCCTTGCCGGATTGGCTGGTGGTCTCCGGCGCGCTCTACAACAGCGTCTGGAACCATCTGACCGCCAAACCGCCGGGATACGGCATCAAGGATGTCGACCTGTTCTACTTCGACGATGCCGATTTATCCTACGAGGCCGAGGATGCGGTGATCCGCCGGGCGGCAGCGCACTTCGAGGGGTTGAAGCTGCCGATCGAGGTGCGCAACCAGGCGCGGGTGCATCTTTGGTATCCGCAGAAGTTCGGACAACAATGCCCACGCTATGCGAGCGCGAGCGAGTCGGTGAGCTATTTTGCCTCGAAGACGCATGCAGTGGGGGTGCGGTACGGCAGCGACGGGAGGCTGGAACTCGTGGCGCCGTTCGGGCTGGATGACGTTTTTTCGTTTCGCATCATGCCGAACCGGGCGCTGGACAATCAGCGGACGCATGTGACGAAGGGGCAGCGGGCGAAGGAGTGCTGGCCGGAGATTGAGGTGGTGGCTTGGTAGGGTGCAGAGATAAGAAACGTCTGCGCGAGGCCCCCCTCTCTGCCCTGCCGGGCATCTCCCCCTCAAGGGGGGAGATTGGCAGCTTCGGCGCCGGCACTCCCCTTGCAACGTTGGCGATTGGCGAAAGCCGGCGTGACATCTGATCTCCCCCCTTGAGGGGGAGATGGCCGGCAGGCCAGAGAGGGGGGCCTCGCGCGTACCTTTCAACGAAAAGCCGAAACGCCCCCTTTCAACCCTCACCCGTTCACCAGCGCCAGCAATTCCTCCGTATAACGCTTGCCGACCACCTTGTCCGGCGACAACGCATCGCCGATCGCCGCCACTTCCGCCGCGCTCAGCTCAATCCCGGCCGCCGCCGTGTTCTGCTCCAGGTGCCGGATCTTCCTTGCGCCGGGGATCGGCACGATGAAATCGCCCTGGTGCAGCACCCAGGCGAGCGCCAGCTGCGCCGTTGTCACGCCCTTCCCGGCAGCCATCTTCTCCAGCACCGCGATGACGGCGTTGTTGGCTTCCATCGCCCCGGCCTGGAAGCGCGGCAGGGTCAGGCGCCAGTCGCCGGCGCCGAGCGCGTCGGGCTTGCTGAGCGTGCCGGTGAGCAGGCCGCGGCCGAGCGGGCTGTAGGGGACAAAGCCGACGCCGAGCTCGCGGCAGACGGCGAGGATCTCGTCCTCCGGATCGCGGCTCCACAGCGAGTATTCGCTCTGCACGGCGGCGATCGGGTGCACGGCATGCGCCCGGCGCAGCGTGGCTGCGCTCACCTCCGACAGGCCAAGCGCCMGCACCTTGCCCTCGCGCACCAGCTCCGCCATGGCGCCGACCGTGTCCTCGATCGGCACGTTGGGATCGACGCGATGCTGGTAATAGAGGTCGATCACGTCGGTATCGAGCCGCTTCAGCGAAGCTTCCGCCACCGCCTTGACGTGCTCAGGACGGCTGTCGACGCCGATCATGCGGTCGGTGCCCGAGCCGTGCTCGGAAATCTTGAAGCCGAACTTGGTGGCGATGGTGACTTTGTCGCGCACCGGCTTCAGCGCCTTGCCGAGCAGGATCTCGTTCTCGAAGGGGCCATAGACTTCCGCCGTGTCGAAAAAGGTCACGCCAATCTCGACAGCGCGGCGCAGCGTGGYGATGGCTTCCGCCTCGGGCTGGCCGCCATAGCCGAAACTCATGCCCATGCAGCCGAGGCCGACGGGGAAGACTTCGAGTTCAGTTCCTAGCTTGCGGGTTTTCATCACGCATCTCCTTGTTGCGATGCGAGGGAGATAAGGCCTTGCGCTTCGTTCGATAATCGACTCTCTTTTGTACGGCTTGCTCTATAAAATAGAACAATGAACCGGACCAATCTCTCACAGCTCGCGGTGCTCGCCACCGTTGCCCAATGCGCCAGCTTCCGCGGCGCTGCGCGCGAGCTCGGCATCGCGCCTTCGGCCGTGAGCCATGCCGTCTCCAGCCTGGAGGCGCGGCTCGGCGTGCGACTTCTGGCCCGCAGCACGCGCAGCGTATCGCCGACCGAGGAGGGGGCGCAGTTGCTCGAGCGGCTGCGGCCGGCGCTGTCCGAGATCGATCTCGCGCTGGAAACGGCGGCCGAGTCACGCGACCGGCCGGCCGGGAATCTCAGGCTGACCGTGCCGCGCACGGCCGCGCATCTGACGCTGACGCCACGGCTCGGCGCCTTTGCCGCCGCCTATCCCGACATCGTGCTGGAGATCGTGATCGAGGACCGCTTCACCGACGTGGTCGAAGGTGGTTTCGACGCCGGCGTGCGGCTCGGCGAAAGCCTGCAGCGCGATATGATCGCGGTGCGCATCGGCCCCGATCTCCGCGGCGCAGTGGTCGCCGCGCCATCCTATTTCGCTTCCATGCCGAAGCCGCGCCATCCGCGTGAGCTGGCGGACCACCGCTGCATCCGCTTCCGTTTCTCGAGTGGCATCCTCTACCGCTGGGAGTTCGAGAAGKACGGCGAGGAAATCGAGATCGCCGCGCAAGGGCCGTTGATCCTCGACGAGGATCATCTGATCGCCCAGGCGGCGGTCGATGGCGCCGGGCTCGCCTTCGTCTTCGAGCCCTATGTGCGGGCGCCGCTCGCCGACGGCCGACTGATCCGCGTGCTGGAAGACTGGTGCCCGTCCTTCGAGGGTTTCTTCGTCTATTATCCGAGCCGCAGGCAAATGCGGCCAGCGCTGAGAGCGTTCGTGGATTTCTTCAGGGTGAGCGGGTAGGCGTATACCCCCTTGTGGGGGCAGGCATATGGCACTCCCCCTCACCCAGCCTCCGCTTCGCTCGGCTGACCTCTCCCCAAGGGGAGAGGAGATTGCCGGCGTCGGCGCCAGTCTCTTCTCCCCATCGGGGAGAAGGTGGCCGCGAAGCGGCCGGATGAGGGGGCTGCGCGGCCATATGCGATTGCCCTCCCCTTGTGGAGAGGGTAAGTCGCCGGAAGAAAACCGGCGCCGGCAACGTTCGCCTCCCATGYAATCCCTCACCAACACCCCCACCCGCTACGGCTGGGCGATGATCGTCCTTCACTGGCTGATCGGCATCATCTTCATCGGCCAATTCGCGCTCGGCGTCGTCATGGTGCGCATCACAAGCCAGCGGGCGTCCTTCGAGCTGATCCAGCTGCACAARTCCTTCGGCTTCCTGCTGCTCGGGCTGATCATCCTGCGCATCGCCTGGCGGCTCGGCAATGCGGCGCCGGCGCTACCGGTTTCGGTCGGAACGCTGGAGCGAAGGACAGCGCCGCTGGCGCATTTCGCGCTCTATGCCTTCCAGATCGCGCTGCCGCTCTCCGGCTGGGCGCTGGTCTCGGTGTCGACGCTGGAAATCCCGACCATGCCGTTCAACCTCTTCGTGATGCCCAATTTGCCGCTTGTCGAATCCGATGCGGCGGAAAGCTTCTGGACTTCGGCGCATTGGTATCTCGCCTATGCCGGCATTGCGCTGGTGGCGCTGCACATCGCGGCGGCGCTGCGCCACCATTTCCTGCTGCGCGACACGGTGCTGACGCGCATGATCACACCTTCGTCAGGCAGGGAATAGAACCGCGCCATCATTCGTTGGTGGGACGAAAACGCAGAAAAAAGCGTATCTGCGGAGGGACGAAACCCATGAACACGCGCATCTTCGGATTGGCGGYCTTCGCCGCTTGCCTCACCGTGCCTGCCGTTGCCGCCGTGGCGCTCAGCGACGCCGCCGGCAGCTACACGATCAGCCCGTCGGGCTCCTCGATCCGCTTCACCATCGGCAAGGTCGGCGGCGGCGGCTTCGATGGCGCCTTCGGTCGCTTCAAAGGCACGATCCGCATCGACAATGGCGATGTCGGCCGCTCGAAGGTCGACCTCACCATCTATCCCGAAAGCGTCGGTACCGGGCAAGGCCGCATCGATGCCTTCCTGCGCTCCGACGCGGTATTCGACGCGGCCAACAATCCGGAAATCCAGTTCCGCTCGACYAGCGTCACCCGCACCGGCGACACGACAGCGCTGGTGACCGGCCGGCTGACGGCGCGCGGCAGGACGTTTCCGGAAAAATTCACGGCCGAGCTCGGCGGCTTGCGGGGCGGGACCATCAAGTTCCACGTCACCGGCAAGGTGCTCAGGTCGCGCTACGGCATGGATGTCGGCACGCCGCTCTATTCCAACGTCGTCGAATTCGACATGACGCTGACGGGGAGAAGGGGGTAGCGCCCGGTTTCCTCGCCCCCGCGAAGGCGGGGGAGAGGTGGCTCGGGCGAAGCCCGAGACGGAGCGGGGGGGCGCCCTGCGCGACGGCAGGGCCCTCGCAGAATTGGGCTGCTGTGAAGCAGCTCGGCTCTGAGGTCGGCACTCTACGAAGCCCCTCTCCGTCCCGGCTTCGCCGGGACACCTCTCCCCACTGCGTGGGGCGAGGAAGGCGCCTCCCGCATTGGCTTTTCTGCGGAATTGGGGCACACCTCCATCGATGTAAACCGACATGGGAGAAGCGTGATGTTCCGATGGGGTGTTCTGTCGACGGCGAAGATCGGCCGCGAGCAGCTTTTGCCGGCAATCGTGGACTCGGAGAACGGCGTCCTGTCGGCGATCGCCAGCCGCGACCTGTCGAAGGCCAAGGCATTGGGTGAGCGTTTCGGCGCCCGCCATGCTTTCGGCTCCTATGAGGAGCTGCTTGCGTCCAAGGAGGTCGACGGCGTCTACATCCCGCTGCCGACCTCGCAGCATGTCGAATGGACGGCAAAGGCGATCGAGGCCGGCAAGCATGTGCTGGTCGAAAAGCCTCTGGCGCTCGACGCCAAGGATATCCCGCCGCTGATCAAGCTGCGCGACCAAAAGAAGGTGCTGGTCTGCGAGGCCTTCATGGTCGTCTACCACCCGCAATGGATCAAGGTGCGCGACCTCATCGCCGGCGGCGCCATCGGCCGGCTGCGCCATGTGCAGGGTGCGTTCTCCTATTACAATGTCGACCCCAACAACATGCGCAACCAGCTCGACCTCGGCGGCGGCGCGCTGCCCGACATCGGCGTCTATCCGACGGTGTCGACGCGCTTCTCGACCGGCAAGGAGCCGCTGCGCGTGCAGGCGACGATCGAACGCGACAAGACCTTCGGCACCGACATCTACTCCTCGATCCGCGCCGACTTCGGCGACTTCGAGCTGTCCTTCTATCTGTCGACGCAGATGGCGGCGCGGCAGGTGATGGTGTTCCACGGCGAGAAGGGCTTCATCGAGATCTTCGGCCCGTTCAATGCCGGGCTCTACGAGCACCACCGCATCGAGCTGCACAACCAGAACCACACCGAGGCGCAGGTGTTCCGCTTCCCCGGCACGCAGCAGTACCGGCTGGAAGTCGAAGCCTTCGTGCGCGCCGCCCAGGGCGGCAAGGACCGTGTCTTCACGCTGGAGGAATCGGTGCTGAACCAGAAGGTCATCGACGCCATCTTCCGCGCCGGCGACAAGGACGGCTGGGAACCCGTCTAAACAARCTGCCGGCTAGCTTCTGGGAGGAATAGATGGCTGACGCGGACGTGATCATTGTCGGCGCGGGGCTGGCCGGCCTCGTTGCCGCTGCCGAGCTGGCTGACGCCGGCAGGAAGGTCATCATCGTCGACCAGGAGCCGGAACAGTCGTTGGGCGGCCAGGCCTTCTGGTCGTTCGGCGGGCTGTTCCTGGTCGATTCGCCCGAGCAGCGGCGCATGCGCATCCGTGATTCGCACGACCTCGCGCTCGAGGACTGGATGGGCACGGCCGCTTTCGACAGGCCGGAGGATCTCTGGCCGCGCCAATGGGCGGAGGCTTATGTCGGCTTCGCCGCCGGCGAGAAGCGCTCCTGGCTGATCGAGCGGGGCCTGAAGTTCTTCCCCGTGGTCGGCTGGGCCGAGCGCGGCGGCGGCAACGCGGTCGGCCATGGCAACTCGGTGCCGCGCTTCCACATAACCTGGGGCACCGGGCCCGGCGTGATCGAACCTTTCGTGCTGCGCGCGCGCGAAGCGCAAAAGCGCGGGCTGGTCGCGTTCAGGTTCCGCCACCGGGTCAACGAGATCATCCGCACCGGCGACACGGTGACGGGCGTGCGCGGTGACATCCTCGAGCCGAGCAGCGTCGAGCGCGGCCGCAAGAGCTCACGCGCCGCGACGGGAGACTTCGAGCTCCACGCGCAGGCCGTGATCGTCGCTTCCGGGGGCATCGGCGGCAACCACGAGCTGGTGCGCAAGAACTGGCCGCCTCGCCTCGGCACGCCGCCGAAACGCATGATCACCGGTGTTCCCGATCATGTCGACGGACGCATGCTGGCGATCGCCGAGGCGGCCGGCGGTTCGGTCATCAACCGCGACCGCATGTGGCACTATGTCGAAGGGATCAGGAACTGGGCGCCGATCTGGACCGAGCATGCGATCCGCATCCTGCCCGGCCCGTCCTCGCTCTGGCTCGACGCGCGCGGCAAAAGGCTGCCGGTGCCGCTCTATCCGGGCTTCGACACGCTGGGCACGCTCAGCCACATCATGAGCACCGGCTTCGACTATTCCTGGTTCATCCTGACGAAGAAGATCATCCAGAAGGAGTTCGCGCTGTCGGGATCGGAGCAGAACCCCGACCTCACCGGCAAGAGCTGGCGGCAGGTGCTGGGCCGCGCGACATCGGGTATTCCCGGCCCGGTGAAAGCCTTCATGGAGAAGGGCGAGGACTTCATCGTCGAGGCCGACCTTGCGAAGCTGGTGGCGCGCATGAACGCGCTCGCCGGCGGCGAGCCGCTGCTCGATGTCGCGCAGGTCGAGCGCGAGATCCGCGCCCGCGACATGCAGCTCGACAACCCCTTCTCCAAGGACGCGCAGGTCACGGCGCTGCGCGGCGCGCGGGCCTATCTCGGCGACAAGCTGATCCGCACGGCCAAGCCGCACAAGATGCTTGACCCGGCCAACGGCCCGCTGATCGCGGTGCGCCTCAACATCCTCACCCGCAAGACGCTGGGCGGGCTGCAGACCGATCTCGACAGCCGCGTGCTCGACGCCGAGGGCCAGCCGGTGCCGGGTCTCTACGCGGTGGGCGAGGTGGCCGRCTTCGGYGGCGGCGGYGTGYATGGCTACGCGGCGCTGGAAGGCACCTTCCTCGGCGGCTGCATTTTTTCGGGGCGGAGTGCCGGGCGGGCCGCGGCGAAGGCGGTCGGGTGAGCGATAGTCTCCCCCCTTGAGGGGGAGATGGCCGGCAGGCCAGAGGGGGGTCGTCTCACGTAGATCGCCAACGTCGCCTGCCGCCGCAAAAGCGTGGCGTTCCATGCGCTGTGACCCCCTCTGTCGCCTTTGGCGACATCTCCCCCTCAAGGGGGGAGATTTTTTTGTCTCCGCGCGAATCCTTTCGCCCATCCGAAACGTCTTCCTCTTGCAATCCCCAAGCAGGAGACGACCATGACCTACAATCTCATCCGCTATCGCGTGAAGGATGCCAGCATCGCCGAGAACCGGGCGCTGGCGGCAAAAGTGTTCGAGGCGCTGGATGAAACGCAGCCGCAATCAGTGCGCTACCTAGTGCTTGAGCTCGACAACGGCGAATTCGTCCACCTTGTCGGCTATGACAAGGACAGTTCGGCGCTCACCGAGCTCGACGCCTTCAAGGCGTTCGGCGCCGATCACGCCGGCCGGCGTTCGACGCCGCTTGTGAGGTCGCCGGCGAAGATCGTCGGCGATTATCGTATGCTGGCCAGGGTCGATGAAGCCGTGCCCGCCTGACCTTGGCATTGGCGTGAGAGAAAGAGGACGATGAGCTTGGCAGGGTTCGGCCGCGCGGAACTTGAGGCCATGCTCGTCGGCCTGCGGCCGAAACTGCATCGCTACGCCGCGCGCATGGCGGGTTCGTCGATCGACGGCGAGGACATCGTGCAGGAGGCGGTGGTGAAGGCGCTTGCCGCGTATGACGGCGGCGCTCTGGTCGAACGCCCGGAGCAGTGGCTGTTCCGCATTGCCCACAATGCGGCGCAGGATCATCTGCGCCGCCGCCAGCGGGACCGCTCCCGCATCACCGAGGCCGACATGACGACGATCGAGGATCACTCGGCCAGCGCCGAGGCGAGRCTTGCGGCGGCGGCAAGCCTGCGCGCTTTCATGCAGCTGACGCCGGCACAGCGCAGCGCCGTGGTCCTGACCGACGTGCTCGGCCTCAGCCTTTCCGAAACCTGCGACGTGACGGGCGCGACCTTGGCTGCAACCAAGGCGGCGCTGCATCGCGGCCGGGCGGAGCTGAAGGCGCTGGCGGGCCGAACCGACGACGTCGCCATGCCGAAGCTCGACCCGGAGKGGGAGCGTCGGCTGCGCCACTATGTCGACCTGTTCAATGCGCGCGATTTCGACGGGGTGAGACGGCTGATCGCCGAGGATGTCCAGGTCGACGTCGTCAATCGCGCCCGCCTCAACGGCAAGAAGGAAGCCTCGACCTATTTCGGCAATTACGACCRCCTCGGCGACTGGGCGCTGTCGCTCGGCTTCGTCGACGGCCGGCCGGCGATTYTGATCCGCAACCCGCGGGCGGACGACGCCGTGCGCGGCTTCGTGCTGATCGACTGGCGCGGCGAAGAGGTCGTGCGCATCCGCGATTTCCGCCATGTTCCTTATTGCGTCGTCGAGGCGGATATCTGCTTCCTTACCGATTGAGCCGCGGCGCGATCACGATTCGAATAGAACCGACCGCGTCGCGTTGAGGTACCGTCCAGCCTGTTCGCATTAGCCGCCGRCAAAGTTATACTCGGCTTGGGGGCACCGGCGAGAGGACGGCCACATGCTTCCTTCATCAGGCCTCGAACGGCTGAACGCGTTCTCGGACGGCGTGTTCGCCGTACTCATCACAGTGCTGGTGCTGGAGCTTCGCCCGCCGGAAATCCCGACCTTCGCGGCGCTGCTCCGACTGTGGCYGACCTGGGTGAGCTATGGCGTGAGCTATCTTTTCATTGCCATCGTCTGGGCGAACCATCATCACCTGCTGCGCCACGCGACCGGAATGACCGCCCGCCTGATGTGGCACAATTTCGCGCATCTGTTCTCGGTTTCCCTGCTCCCGCTGGCCACTGCCTGGATGGCCGTCAGCGAACTCTCGCCGCAGCCCGTCGCCTTCTATGCCGGCGTCTTCTTCCTGGTGAACCTGACCTATCTCTTCCTCATCCGCGAGCTGATCGAGCCGCTGCCGGCGGAGATGATTCCGCAGAGTGCGCGCAAAACGATGCGCCTTCGCGCGGCGGCGACGCTCTGTCTGTTCGCGCTCGCCGCGCTCGTCGCCCTGAGATATCCGATCGCCGGCCTGGCCATCTGTTGCTGCTGCCTGGCCGTGTATCTGCGTCCGCAAGCCCCGGGCACGCGAGATCGGGGCTGACAAGGATCAGGACATCCCCGCTCCAGGGTCGGCCAGCTGCCGTCAACATAGATGTTTTAAACATCAATCCTTGACGATAGAACGTTTTAATGTAGGCTACAGCACCGAGACCTCATATCTCAGAACTGAACAAGAGAGTCGTCGGTGATAACCGCACCGCAATTGCGCGCCGCCCGATCGCTGCTCGGCATCGATCAACGCCGGCTTGCCGAATTGTCCGGCCTGTCGGTGCCGACGATCCAGCGCATGGAAGCCAGCGGCTCGATCATCCGGGGCAATGWCGATTCGCTGATGAAGCTGATCGCGGCGCTCGAGGTATCCGGCATCGAGCTGATCGGGGAAGGCGCGGTGAGCCAGGGCGGCGGACGCGGCGTGCGGCTGAAAGCCGGTTTCGATCCGGCCAAGGTATCCGAAGCCGATGGCGACGGGGCCGAATCCGGCGGGAGCCAGCCGTGAATTCGACCGTCGCGCTTCTGCTGTGCGGCCCTGCCGCGCTTCTGGCGACAGCCGTCCTCGCCGCGGCCGTCAGCCGGCACAGCTTTGCGACGCGTCTGGTCTATGGCGCCGCGTTTGTCATTTCAGCCGTCCTGGTGGTGATCGTTGCCGGCCATCTCGCCGGCAACTCCGGCGAGGCGTCCGCCACCTTGCCGCTCGGCCTGCCCTGGACCGGCGCCCGATTCCGCCTCGACGGCCTGTCGGCGTTCTTCCTCCTCGTCGTCAATCTGGGCGGCGCCATCGCCAGCCTCTACGGTCTCGGCTACGGCCGGCACGAATCGGCGCCGCATCGGGTGATGCCGTTCTACCCGGCGTTCCTCGCCGGCATGAACCTCGTCGTGCTGGCCAACGACGCCTTCAGCTTCCTCTTGTCCTGGGAATTCATGTCGCTCGCTTCCTGGGCGCTGGTCATGGCGCACCACCGCGACGAGGCCAACAGGCGGGCCGGCTATATCTACCTGGTGATGGCGAGCTTCGGCACGATGGCGCTGCTGCTTGCCTTCGGCCTGCTGGCCGGACCGGCGGGAACCTACGCGTTCGACGCGATGCGGACGGCGCATCCCGGCCCGCTCGCGGCGGGCGCGGTGCTCGTTCTCATGCTGCTCGGCGCCGGCTCCAAGGCCGGCCTCGTGCCGCTGCATGCCTGGCTGCCGCTTGCTCATCCGGCAGCGCCCAGCCACGTCTCGGCGCTGATGAGCGGCATCATGACCAAGGTCGCCATCTACGGCTTCATCCGCGTGGTGTTCGACCTGCTTGGCGAGCCGGCATGGTGGTCGGGCATAGCTGTGCTTCTCATCGGCGGCGTGACGGCGGTGCTGGGCATCCTTCACGCGCTGATGGAAAAGGACCTGAAGCGGCTGCTCGCCTACTCGACCATTGAGAATATCGGCGTCATCTTCACCAGCCTCGGCCTTGCGCTCGCCTTCAAGGCGAATGCCATGCCCTCGGCCGCGGCGCTGGCCTTCACCGCGGCGCTCTTTCATGTGCTCAACCATTCCTTCTTCAAGAGCCTGCTGTTCTTCGGCGCCGGCGCGGTGCTGACGTCGACCGGCGAGCGCGACATGGAAAAGCTCGGCAGCCTCATCCACCGCCTGCCGGTGACCAGTTTCGTCTTCCTCGTCGGCTGCGTCTCGATCTCGGCGCTGCCGCCCTTCAACGGCTTCGCGTCAGAATGGCTGGTCTTCCAGGCCATATTGCGCAGCCCCGAGCTGCCGCAATGGGGGCTGAAGGTCATCGTGCCCGCGGTCGGCGGCATGCTGGCCCTGGCGGCGGCGCTGGCCGCGGCCTGCTTCGTCAAGGCATTCGGCATCACCTTCCTCGGCCGGGCGCGGTCGGCGGCGGTGGAACGGGCGCATGAGGTCGACCGCTGGTCGCTGACGGCGATGGCGGTGCTTGCCGCCTTCTGCCTGCTGGCCGGCATCCTGCCCGGCTTCGTCATCGACGCCCTGTCGCCGGTGACGATTTCGCTCATCGGCGACCGCATGCCGGTGCAGATGGCTGAGCCCTGGCTGTCGATCGTGCCGATCGCCGAGAGCCGCAGCTCCTATAACGGCCTCCTGGTGTTCGTCTTCATCACCGTCTCGGCGTCGCTTGCGGCCTTCTTCATCCACCGCTTCGCCTCGCATGCGCTGCGCCGGGGCATTGCCTGGGGGTGCGGCTTCGCGGACGCGGTGCCGGCCGCGCAATACACCGCCGTCAGCTTCGCGCAGCCCATTCGCCGCGTCTTCGGCGGCTTCGCGTTCAGGTCCCGCGAGACGGTGGACATGCCGGCGCCGGGCTCCCTCGAGCCGGCGCGTCTCAAGGTGGACATGCATGACGTGGCCTGGGAGATCTTCTACCAGCCGATCACCGGCGCGATCGATTTCGCCACCGAGCGGCTGAACCACCTGCAGTTCCTGACCATCCGCCGCTATCTGACGCTGGTGTTCCTCTACCTCGTCATCCTGCTTCTGGTGCTTGCGCTATGGCCATGATTTTCCAGCTGGCCGTGCAGGGCGCGCAGATGCTGGTCGTGCTTCTGCTGGCGCCGCTTCTGATCGGCTTCGTGCGCAAGGTGAAGGCAAGGCTGCTGCGGCGGCAAGGACCCCCGCTGATCCAGCCCTATCGCGATCTCGTCAGGCTGATGCGCAAGGAGGTGGTGCTGGCCGACAACGCCTCCTGGCTGTTCCGCGTGACGCCCTATCTGATCTTCGCCGCAACCTGGGTGGCGGCGGCGCTGGTCCCGACATTCGCCGCCGGCCTCGAATTCAGCTGGACCGCCGACCTCATCGTCATCGTGGCGCTGCTCGGCAGCGCGCGCTTCTTCCAGGCGTTGGCCGGGATGGATGTCGGCACCAGCTTCGGCGGCATTGGCGCCAGCCGCGAGGTGATGATCGCGTCACTCGCCGAACCGGCGATGCTGCTCATCGTCTTCAGCCTGGCGCTGGTGGCCGGCGCCACGCAGCTTTCGACCGTCGCCGCCTTCATGGGCTCTCCGCAAGTCGGACTGAGGGTGTCGCTCGGCATGTCGCTGATTGYGCTCGTGATGGTGGCGATCGCCGAGAATGCGCGCATTCCGGTCGACAATCCGGCCACGCATCTGGAGCTCACCATGGTGCATGAGGCGATGATCCTGGAATATTCCGGCCGCCATCTGGCGATGATCGAGCTCGCCACCTTTCTCAAGCTGCTGCTCTACATGTCGCTGATCTCCTGCGTCTTCCTGCCCTGGGGTCTGGACGGCGCAAGCGCAGGGCCGAAAGCGCTGGCCATCGGCGCCGTCGCCTATCTCGGCAAGCTCACGGTGCTTGCCATCCTGCTTGCCGTGTTCGAGACGGCGGTCRCCAAGATGCGTGTCTTCCGCGTACCGGATTTCTTGGGCGCGGCGCTGATGCTGGCGCTGCTCGGCACGCTTTTGCTGTTCGTCTCGCGGAGCCTGTGATGAACGGTCTCACCTTCGACATCGCCCATCTGCTCGCCGGCAGCCTGGTGCTGATCTCCTTCATGATGCTCTACCAGGACCGGCTGTTCGCGCTGATAAACGTCTTTGCGCTGCATGCGGTCATGCTTGCCCTGTCGGTGGCCTGGCAGGCCTATGTCCAGGACGCGCACCACCTCTACATCACCGCGGCGATAGCGCTGGTCTTCAAGGCGATCGTCATTCCCGTCGGACTGCACCGCATCATCCAGCGGCTCGGCATCCATCGCGACATCGAGACCGCGGTCGGCATCGGCCCGACCATGCTCGCCGGCATCGGACTGGTGACGCTCTCCATGGTGCTGATGCTTCGGGTGACGCCCGAGGCCGACCCGCTCGCCCGCGAAGATCTCGCCTTCGCGCTGTCGATCATCCTGCTGGGGCTGCTGGTGATGGTCACGAGGCGCAACGCCGTCAGCCAGGTCGTCGGCTTCATGTCGCTGGAAAACGGCCTGGTTCTGGCCGCCACCGGCGCCAAGGGCATGCCGCTGGTCGTCGAGATCAGCGTCGCCTTCTCGATCCTGATCGCCTTCATCGTCATCGGCGTCTTCCTGTTCCGCATCCGCGAACGGTTCGATTCGGTCGATATCGGCGCGCTTGACGACTACCGGGGAGAACGTCGGTGAGCGGGTTCTCCTTCGATGCCGTGGCCGCGATCCTTTTCATCCCGGCGGGCGCCGCGGCTATCCTGGCGGCATTGCCGAACTATCGGATGACCGCGGCCGTCAATGTCGTGGCCAGCCTGCTCACCCTGCTTGCGGCGCTCTCGCTGTTCGTCACCGACCGGCCGGYGCCTGGGCAATATCTGCTGGTCGACGACCTCAACATCGTCTTCATCGTGCTCAACACATTCGTCGGCTTCACCACCAGCGTGTTCAGCGCGTCCTATATCGCGCATGAGCTGGAGACCGGGCGCCTGACCGCGCCGAACCTCCGGTTCTACCATGCGATGTACCAGATCATGATGTTCGGCATGAACCTCGCCTTCGTGTCGAACAATATCGGCCTGATGTGGGTCGCGGTGGAGCTCGCCACGCTGACTACCGTGTTGATGGTCGGCATCTACCGCACGCACGAGGCGCTGGAAGCGGCGTGGAAATATTTCATCCTCGGCAGCGTCGGCATCGCGCTCGCGCTGTTCGGCACCATTCTCGTCTACATGGCCGCGCAGCCGGTGGTCGGCGAAGGCACCAACGCCATGGTCTGGTCGGTGCTGATCGAAAAGGCTGCGCATTTCGACCCGGCGCTGCTCAGCGTCGCCTTCATCTTCCTGCTGCTTGGCTACGGCACCAAGGTCGGCCTCGCCCCCTTGCATGCCTGGCTGCCCGACGCGCATGCCGAGGGCCCGACGCCGATCTCGGCGGTGCTGTCGGGCCTGCTGCTCAACGTCGCGCTCTATGCCGTGCTGCGCTTCAAGCTCCTGCTCGCGGCGAGCCCCGAAGCGATCGGACCAGGACCGCTGATGGTCACGATGGGACTGACCTCGCTGATCTTCGCGGCCTTCATGCTCTACCGCCGCCGCGACATCAAACGCCTGTTCGCCTATTCCTCTATCGAGCATATGGGCATCATCGTCTTCGCTTTCGGCATGGGCGGCCCGCTCGCCAACTTCGCCGGCCTGCTGCACATGGTCATGCACAGCCTGACCAAATCGGCGATCTTCTTCGCCGTCGGCCATATCGCGCAGGTCAAGGGCACGCAGAAGATCTCCGAGATCAGGGGGCTGACCGAAAGCCATCCCGGGCTTGGCTGGGCGCTCGTCATCGGCGTCGTGGCCATCGCCGGCCTGCCGCCGCTCGGCATCTTCATGAGCGAGTTCCTGGTCGTGAGCTCGACCTTCGCAAGGCATCCATGGCTGGCGATCCCGCTGGTGTTCGGGCTGCTTATCGCCTTCGGGGCACTGTTGCTGCGGCTGACCGGGCTCGCCTTCGGCGAGCCGCGCGGCGGCACCGCGCCGGTCGAGGCATCCTACGTGCCGATGTATTCGCACCTCGCTTTGGTGTTTGCCGCCGGCATCTACCTGCCGGCGCCGCTGGTGGCGTGGTTCCAGCATGTCGCCGGGATCTTGGGGTGAGGCGGATGACCCGGAAGAATTTGCCCGCACTCGCCGATCTCATCGAGGCCGCCCGCCGGATCGAGTATCACCTTCCCTGGCCGCGCGCCGTGGTGGCCCCGAAGGTCTGGAACCTCGCCGTCGAGCAGCTCGCCAAGGGCCGCTGGAGCCTGCTCGGCTTGTGGGGGGAGCCGGACAAGGTGCACATGGCGCTTCTGGACGAAGCGCTCGACATCGGCGTCATCAGCCTGGACTGCCGGGGCGGYCGCTACCCTTCGGTCGGCCAGCACCATCCGCCGGCTTTGCGRCTGGAACGCGCCGCGGCGGACCTGTTCGGGCTGGCGCCGCAAGGCCTGCCCGACACCCGCCGCTGGATCGACCATGGCCAATGGGGCATCAGCCATCCCCTGGCGGCGCAGCCCGGCGGKCCGGCGGCCGCCTCTTCCTACCGGTTCCTGGCAGCGGAGGGCGAGAGCCTCCACCAGATCGCGGTCGGGCCGGTGCATGCCGGCATCATCGAGCCGGGACATTTCCGCTTCACGGCCGGCGGCGAAACGGTGGTGCGGCTGGAAGAGCGGCTGGGCTATGTGCACAAGGGCATAGAGGGCCTGATGGCCGGCGCATCCCTGGATCGCGCGGCCAAGCTGGCGGGCAGGACGTCAGGCGACAGCACGGTCGCCTATTCCCTGGCCTTCGCCCGCGCCGTCGAAGCCGCGCTCGGCGTCGCGCCACCGCCGCGCGCGATATGGCTGCGCGCGCTGATGGCGGAGCTGGAGCRCCTGGCCAATCACCTCGGCGACATCGGCGCCATCTGCAACGACGCCGCTTTCGCGATCATGCATGCGCATTGCGGGGTGCTGCGCGAACGCGTGCTGCGCGCCGCCGACGCGGCCTTCGGCCATCGCCTGATGCGCGACCGCATCCTGCCCGGCGGCACGGCATGCGACCTGGATGAGGCCGGCACCAGCGCCATCCGGTCGCTGGTCGCGGAGATCAGGCAGCGCTTCCCGCATCTGGTCGAGCTCTACGACAACACCGCCTCGCTGCAGGACCGTACGGTGACGACCGGCCGGCTGAAGGTCGAGCTTGCCCGGCAATATGCCGCCGGCGGCTATGTCGGGCGCGCCTCGGGCCGCGATTTCGATGCGCGGCGCGCGCCGGGCTACGCGCCTTACGACGAGCTCGCCTTCGACGTGCCGGTGCTGCAGGAGGGCGACGTCAACGCGCGCGTTTGGATCCGCGTGCGGGAAGTCGAGCAGAGCCTGTCGCTGGTCGAGCAGATCCTCGGGCGGCTGCCCGCCGGCCCAGCTCTCGTCGAGGTCGTGCGCGCGGACGGGCCGCGCGAGGGCATGGCGCTGGTCGAGGGTTTCCGAGGCGACATATTGGTCTGGCTGCGCATCGGCGAGGGCRGCACRATCGAGCGTTGCYACCTGCGCGACCCTTCATGGTTCCAGTGGCCGCTCTTGGAAGCAGCGATCGAAGGCAACATCGTCGCCGACTTCCCGATCTGCAACAAATCGTTCAACTGCTCCTATTCCGGCCATGATCTCTAGAGCAATTCCAGGAAAAGTGCGCAGCGGTTTTCCGTCCGGAATTGCGCAAAAACAAAGAGTTGGAGCAGATCGGCGATTCTACCAGACGCTGAACTGCTCCAACCTGGGCCAAGGCACACCGCCATGCGCAAGCTRCTYTTCGAAAKCCTGATCCGTCCGCCTCTGACCGAGCGACCGCCGCAAGTCAGCGAYGCGGCGGTCGACGAACTGGCACGCGCGCTCGACGGTGTCGCCCGCAACCGGCTCGGCCGGAGCCTGTCGATCCGCGCCGTCGACGCCGGCTCCTGCAATGGCTGCGAGCTCGAGATGCATGCGCTCAACAACGCTTTCTACGACATCGAGCGTTTCGGCTTCCGCTTCGTCGCCTCGCCCCGCCATGCCGACGTGCTGATGGTCACCGGGCCGGTCACCAGGAACATGCGCGAGGCGCTGAAGCGGACCTTCGACGCGATGCCCAATCCGAAATGGGTGGTCGCGCTCGGCGGCTGCGCGAAGGACGGCGGCTGCTTCGCCGGCAGCTATGCGGTCGTCGGCGGCGTGTCCGACGTGGTGCCGGTCGACCTGCATATCCCGGGATGCCCGCCGCCGCCCATCGAGATCCTGAAGGGGTTGATCGCCCTGCTCGACGGGGCGAACGGGAGGGGTGGCGCTTCAGTTTCTTGATCCCGGCCAACTGCATTGGCGAGACCGGAGCACTTAGCTTGCGCTCACGCCGGCATCGGCCACCCAAACGCCGCATCCGCGATTTCCGCCAGGCATCCTATTGCCTCAATGAGGCTGATCTCGGCGTCATCGGCGGTTGACCGCCGCACAGGACACGGCCTCATCAAATGATCGTGAAGCTGCATGATCGTCACGGATCGGCCATCAGAGCAGCAGCATAGGCCTGCGAAGTCGCCTCAGCTTCCGGTCCGATACGCTGCGCTGAGCAGCTCAGATCGGCCGTAAGAGGGGGCAACTGGCCCRACATCACCAGCCTGTTGTTTTTTCCATAGTGCGAGCGAACGCGCTCGCGGGGTTTCCAATGTCTCTTCATGAAGCAATAAAGCCTGCCAAGAAAAGCGCTCGCCATGCCGAAGCAATGGCCGGATCGCCCCAGCGCGAACAAATCCTGATCGGTCCCGATTTCATCCAGAAGGGCGCGCCGGACGAAAGGCTCGACCGGTTCTTTGGCGACTTGGCGAGCCGCTTCGACGCCGCGCCCGCGGTCATTTCCGGCGGCCGCGCCTGGTCGTATCGCGAGATGAACAACCGCGCCAACCAGTTCGCGCATCTTCTGATCGAGCGTGGCGTCAAGCCAGGCGACCGGATCGGCCTTTTGCTGGACCRCTCCGCCGAGACATACATCGCCGTGCTGGCCGTCATGAAGGCCGGGGCGGCCTTCGTGCCTTTGGCCACCGCGTTTCCCGAAGACCGCATGGTGATGATCATCGACGACGCCAATGTCACGTTGGTGATCAGCGTCTCGGGCTATGCGGCGCGCGTGGCGCGCCTGCCGGTGCCGCATATCTCGATTGACTCTGCGGAGTCCGAGATCGCGCTCCAGCCGGAAACGGCGCCCCTGCCGGAGGGCGTCCAGGATCAAACCTGCTACATCCTCTATACATCCGGCACCACCGGCAAGCCGAAAGGCGTTGTCATCACCCACCAGAGCTTCTGCAACTTCATCCGCGTCGCCGCGGCGTCCTACGGCTATCAACCCGGTGATCGGGTTTACCAGGGCATGACCATCGCCTTCGACTTTTCCTCGGAGGAAATCTGGGTGCCGTTCGCCGCCGGCGCCACGGTCGTGCCGGCCCCGGGTCAGCAGCCCCTCGTCGGCGAGGAGCTCGCCGCTTTCCTGCGTGAACACCAGATCACATGCATGGCCTGCAGCCCGACCCTTTTGTCGTCGATCGAGAGCGACGCGCCGAGYCTGCGCGCGATCCTGGTCGGCGGCGAAGCCTGCTCGAATAAACTCGTGGTGCGTTGGGCGAAGCCTGGCCGCCAGATCCTGAACACCTACGGCCCGACCGAGGCCACGGTCACCGCCACGATGGCATTRCTGACGCCGGACGAGCCGGTGACGATCGGCAGGCCGCTGCCAACCTATTCGATAGCCATCCTCGACCCGGAGAAGCCGACGGTGCTGACCGGCGACCAGCTGGGGGAAATCTGCATCGGCGGCATGGGCGTGGCGGTCGGCTATCTCAATCGGCYGGAACTGACGGACCAGAAATTCATCCAGGATTTCATCGGGCTGCCGAACAATCCCAGCGGCCGCATCTACCGGACGGGCGACCTTGGCCGGATCAACGACAAGGGCGAGATCGAATATCACGGCCGCATCGACACGCAGGTGAAGATTCGCGGCTAYCGTATCGAACTGGGCGAGATCGAGGCCGTGCTGCTCGACCAGCCAGGCATCGCGCAGGCGGCGGTCACGACCTGGGAGATCGAGCCCGAGCGCACGGAACTTGTCGGCTACTATGCGCCCAAGGTCGGAGGCGAAGGGGTGGATCGCACGGTGCTCGTGCAGGAGCTGAAGCGCCGGCTGCCGGATTACATGGTCCCGGCCTATCTGGAGCAGTTGCCCGCGATCCCGATGACGGTCTCCAACAAGGTCGATCTGAGGAAATTGCCGAAACCGACCAGCGCGCGTGTCGCATCCGGCCATGCGATGGTCGACCCGCGCAACGAGGACGAGACGTTCCTGGTGGACGCGCTGCAGGACGTGCTGAAGTTCGAGGATATCTCCATCGAGGATCACTTCTTCGACGATCTCGGCGCGAACTCTCTTTTGATGGCCAGATTCTGCGCCCRCATCCGCGCCCGCAAGGCGTGGTCGACGACGTCGATGCGCGACATCTACCTGCATCCGACGGTCGCCAGGCTCTCCGATTACCTGCGCGAGCCGCAAGCGGCCGCTATTGCCGCGAGCGAGCCGATGCTGACGCATCGGGCGTCCAATCTTGCCATCTGGGCAACGGGATTCGGCCAGTTGCTGTTCTACGCGGTCTACAGCTATGTCGCGCTTTGGGCGATCAATGACGGCCTCAACTGGGTCTATGACGCCCTGGACGATCCGGGCGCCCTTTACATGCGCTGCGTTATTTTGTCCGCCTGCGTGTTCTTCGGATTGAGCGGCTTCGCCATCGCCGCCAAATGGCTGCTGGTCGGCCGCTGGAAAGCCGAAACCTTCCCTATCTGGGGCTGGCGGTATTACCGCTTCTGGATCGTGAAGACACTGGTCCGCAGCGCTCCGGTCGTGCTGTTCCGCGGCAGCCCGCTCTACAGCCTGTATTTGYGCCTGCTCGGCGCCAGGCTTGGCGAACGCACCGTCATCGAATGCCGCGCCGTTCCGGTCTGCACCGACCTGATCACGATCGGCGACAACTCGATCCTGCGCAAGGAATCGATGATCCTCGGGTTCCGCGCCCAGGCGGRCTATATCCACACCGGTCCGGTCAACATCGGCAACAACGCCTTCGTCGGCGTCGGCTCGACGCTGGACATCGATACTCGCATCGGCGACGGCRCCCAGCTCGGCCATGCTTCATCGCTGCATCGCGGACAGACCATTCCGGCGGGAGAGCGCAGGCACGGCTCGCCGGCGATCCCGACCGAGGCCGACTACTGCACCGTCCCCAACGTACCGCTGTCGAGAGTGCGCCGGGTCATCTATGAGGCGATCCAGCTCTTCATCCTCTTCGCCATCGTCACGCCTTTTCCGCTGCTCTTCCATACCTATTGGGAAAATGTCGGCGACGACTATCAGGAGACGATCGGCCTGGTGGCGATCGGTACCACGGTCACGGTGGCAGGCTTCATCGTCGGTGGGGTGCTGCTGGCGACCRTCGTGCCAAGGCTGTTCAACCTCATGCTCAAACCCGGCCGGAACTATTCGCTCTACGGCTTCCACTACTGGCTGCAATCGATGCTTGAGCTGGTGAGCAATGTACGCCTGCTGAACGTCCTGTTCGGCGACAGCTCGGCCATCGTCTACTATCTGCGCGCCCTCGGCTGGCGGCTGAACAAGGTTGATCAGACCGGCTCGAATTTCGRCACCAACCAGCGGCACGAGAATCCGCAGCTCAGCGAAATCGGCTCGGAAACCATGGTGTCCGACGGTCTGTTCATGGTCAACATGCAGAAGTCGGCCAACTCCTTCCGCCTTGAGTACACACGGGTCGGCGAGCGCAACTTCTTCGGCAACAACATCATCTACTCACCGGATTCCCGCGTCGGCGACAATTGCCTGCTCGGAACCAAGGTCCACGTGCCGGTGGACGGTCCCATGCGCGAGAATGTCGGGCTGCTGGGCTCGCCGCCCTTCGAGATTCCGCGCATGGTCAATCGCGACAAGGAGCTTCTCGGATTGATCTCCGACAAGGAGCGCAGCCGCCGCCTGCCGCGGAAGAACCTGCACAATCTCGTCACCGCGCTGATGTTCGTGRCCGCGCAATGGATGATCCTGTTCCTGACGCTCGCCATCTGGGACCGGGCGCTCAACTACTATACCGAATGGGGCGAGACGGCGCTGTTCGTGGCGGTGGTGCTGACCACGGCGATCGGTATTCCGTTCTACATCTTCCTCGAGCGCGCCAGCCTCGCCTTCCGCCGGCTGAAGCCCAGGATGGCGACGATCTACGACCCGGTTTTCTGGCGGCACGAACGCCATTGGAAGCTGTCCGATTCACCGATCATGGGGCTGTTCACCGRCACCCCGTTCCGGCCGCTGATCCTGCGCCTGCTGGGCGTGAAGGTCGGGCTGCGACTCTATGACGGCGGCTGCATCATAACCGAGCGGTCGCTGGTGGAGATCGGCGACGACGTGACGCTCAACGAGGGCTGCGTGATCCAGCCGCACTCGCTGGAGGAAGGCGCGTTCAAGTCCGACTACATCCGCATCGGCAATGGCTGCACGCTGGCGCCTTCCGCCTTCGTTCACTACGCGGTGGTGATGGGCGAGGGGTCCGTGGCCGACGTCGACTGCTTCGTCATGAAGGGCGAGGTGCTGGAGCCGAACACGGTCTGGCGCGGCAACCCGGCAAAACTTTACGGCGTCGTGACGCCGATCGATGCCCGCGCGATGGAAATCGGGCACGCTCCGTGACGCGCGCCGCCGGAAAGAGCGACCCGCCGGTCGCCCTCGAGCCGGCCGGCAAGGGCAACCGGGCGGCGATACTGGCGCTTGAGCTGTCGCCCGCACAACAAGGCTTCGTCGCTTCCAACGGGGACTCGCTGGCCGAAGCCCGCCTGGATGACGAAGCCATCGCTCGCGCCGTGGTCACCGAAGGGCGCGTCGTCGGATTCGTGATGTACAGCGCGCCGGACGACGATGACGAAGCGATCATCTATCGTTTCATGATCGACCGGCGCGAGCAGGGCAAGGGCCTCGGCCGCGCCGCCGTCGCCAAGGCGCTGGAAGAGATTGCGCGCCTTGGCCATGTCCACCGCGTCTCGATCTGCTACGAGCCGGAAAACGAGGCCGCGCGCCAGCTTTACGCCGGCTTCGGTTTCGTGGAGCAGGGACTGGACGAAGACGGCGAGATGATCGCCGTGCTCGAATTGGGCAGATAGGGCGTTGAACACCCCACCGAACGAGGCGCGACCTGACATCGAGGCGGCGGTCGATCGCGCATTGACGGGCCTCATGCCRCCAGGCCTGACCGCCGGTTGCCGTCTTATTCGCACCGGAGACGAACGATTTCTTCTAGCGGCGGAAAGCGCGTCCATCGCCGCACGCGAGCCCCGGGCCCGTACCGCCAGCGGGGCGGGCCGCCAGGTGGCGCATGAACTGCTTCGGCGGCTTGGGTGCGCGGATCCTGCCGTGCCGCGTGGCCAATTGGGAAACCCGATCTGGCCCGCGGGCATCATCGGCTCGATAGCGCATGACGACGACCTCGCCGTGGCTGTCGCCGCGCGATCCGGTGCCATGAGAAGCGTGGGCGTCGACATCGAACCCGCCCTGCCCTTGCCTCGCGAGCTGGAGGCGATCGTGGCCACGCCTCAAGACCGCCTTGGCGGTCTCGAGACCGGCACAGGCGGCCGGGTCCTGTTTGCCGTCAAGGAGGCGGTCTACAAGGCATCGTTTCCGCTCGACGACCGCGTGCTGGGTTTTGAAGACATCGCCGTCGATTTCGAAGCCGGTAAGGCAGTCACGTCATCCGGCCGCAGGTTGATGGTGTGCTTCACGACCACCCCAAGAATTCTGGCGCTGGCTTATACCGCATAGGCCGGGTTGCTCGACCCGGCTTCCACCAGCCTCACAAGACGCCTCTCATCCAGGCCAGGAAAGTCTCCATCACCGCGGATCGCGGATTGTGCCGCATCCACACCACATAGAAGCTGTAGCCCGGCAAGGACAACGGATGGGCCTTGACGAGCGAGCCGTTTTCCAGCTCGCGGCCGACCACGACGTCGCTCAGGATCGCTATGCCTTGCCCGGCGACGACCGCGTCGATCGCATGCAATTCCTCGCGAAAACTCAAATCCCAGGCCTTGTCCGGGACCAGGTCCGGATCGATCGATCGAGCCGTCGCCAGCCATCGGCGCCAGGTCGGCGCGTCCGGATCCCGGTTCATCCAGTCGAAATGGACCAACGGATAGCGCAGCAGATCGGCGGCCCTCTCGATCGCCCGCCCATCGCTTGCCAGCAATCGCGGACTGCATATGGGAAAGAAGGAATCGCGGCAGAGCTCTTGTGCTTGAAAGCCGGCAGGCGGGCGCCGTGTGTACCGGACCGCCACATCCGCGGTGCCGGCGCGCAGATCGAGGACCGCGTCCGTCCCGATGATCTCCAGCGGCACGGCCGGGTTGGCCTCCCGCCATTTCGGCAAGCGCGGCACAAGCCACCGGCTGGCGAAAGCGTTCGGGCTTGTCACCCGCAGCGGCGCCTGGACATCGGGMTCGGCGACCGCGGCAAGGGAGYCGGCGAGAAGATCGAAGCCATCACGCAGGATCGGGAACAGCCGCGCTCCGGCGCTCGTCAGCACCAGCGGGCGCGGCCGTCGCTGGAACAGTTTGCGGTCGCATATCTCTTCCAGCAGGCGGATCTGGTGGCTGATCGCCGTCGGCGTCACGCCGAGCTCTTCAGCCGCTGCCTTGAAACTGCCGTGCCGGGCGGCTGCCTCGAAGGCGTGTAGCGCACGGAGCGGCGGCAAGTTTCTCATGCCGGCAGTGTAGATGAATTCTGCTCATCCAGTAGCGAAGAATTTCGCTTTTGCAGAAGGTCGGACCCTGTGAGACCGTAGCCCGGTTGGAACCGAGGGCGGCACCGATGGACATTCCGCGACAGACCGATGAGCTGTTAGACCGATCCCCTTCCTCGAACACGGCGATCGCACGGCTGCGGCAGAGCTTGCAAGGCGAACTGATATTGCCGATGGACGCCGGCTACGACCAGTCGCGCAGAGTGTGGAACGGGGCGATCGACAAACGGCCCGCGGCAATCGTCTTTTGCGCCAATCCCGACGACGTCATCCTTGCCGTGACCTGCGCCCGGTCACAAGGCTGCCTCGTGGCCGTCCGCAGCGGTGGTCACAACGTCGCCGGCCTGTCGGTCTGCGACGATGGCATGGTGATCGACCTGTCGCGCATGAAGATGATCGTCGTCGATCCCGAGCGCCGGGTCGCCAGGGCCGAAGCCGGACTGACGCTTGCCGAGTTCGACGCAGCCACCCAGGCGCATGGGCTGGCGACGACCATGGGCGTCAACGGCGACACCGGCATCGCCGGCCTGACGCTCGGCGGCGGCTTCGGCAAGCTCGGCCGCAAGCATGGGCTGAGCTGCGACAATCTGATCGCCGCTGAAATCGTCACCGCCGACGGTCGGCTGTTGCGGACAAGCGCCGGCGAGCACCCCGACCTGTTCTGGGCCCTGCGCGGCGGCGGCGGCAATTTCGGCATCGTGACGGCGTTCGAATACCGGCTGCACCCGCTCGGCCCGGACCTTCTCGTGGGCTCGGTGCTGCACCCCTACAAGGATGCGCGCGAAGCCATGCGGTTCTACGACGAATACTCCCGCAATGCCCCAGACGAGGTGAGCGTCGATGCCGCGCTCGTCACGCTGCCCTCGGGCGAGCGCGCCTTCAGCATCTCGGCCTGCTACGCCGGGCCGCTCGAAGCGGGCGAAGCTGCCGTCGCGCCGCTGATGAAATTCGGATCCCCGATCGACAGCCGGCTCCAGGCCATCCCCTACCTCCAGATCCAATCGGCGGGCGACAGCCTCTTTCCACGCGGGCGACGCTACTACTGGAAGGCGCAGTTCCTGCGCGCCATCAGCGATGGCGCGATCGAGGCGCTGCTCGAGGCTTACGCCAAGGCTCCCAATCGCTCGTCCCTGCTGGTCTTCCAGCAGGTCGGCGGCGCGATCGCCCGCGTGCCGGCGTCGGATTCGCCCTATGCCAACCGCGATGCGGCGCTCGACTGCTTCCCGATCGCCATCTGGGACGATCCGGCCGATGACGCGGCCAATATCGGCTGGGCGCGCGAACTTTGGAATGCGGTCCGGCCATTCTCAACCGGCGGCGTTTATGCCAACAATCTTGGCGATGAGGGCGACGAGCGCGTGCGCGATGCCTATGGCGCCAATTATGCCCGCCTCGCCGCCATCAAGAAGCAGTACGACCCGACCAATTTCTTCCGGTTGAACCAGAATATCAGGCCTGGATAATTCGTGGGACCCCGTGCGCAGCCGCTGGACGATCCTTGCCGTGCTCTTCATCGCCCGCGCCGCGATGGCGGTGCAATTCCAGAGCATCGCGGCCGTCGCGCCGGAGCTTGGCAAGGCGCTGAGCGCCAATCTCGCCGATATAGGCGTGCTGATCGGCCTCTATTTCGCGCCGGGTATCGCGCTGGCGCTTCCGGGCGGCGCGATCGGACGGCGCTTTGGCGACAAGGCGACCGTGCTTGCCGGATTGGTCCTGATGCTGGCGGGCGAGGCGCTGCTTTGCAGCTCGACGTCATGGAGCGTGCAGATCGCAGGTAGGCTGATCGCGGGCATAGGCGGCGTGCTGCTGAACGTGCTTATGACCAAGATGATGGTCGACTGGTTCGCGGGCCGGCAAATCGCCACGGCGATGGCGATCTTCATCAACTCATGGCCGCTGGGCATTGCCCTGACGCTCGTCGCGCTGCCGCTGATCCAGGGTGAGTTCGGAATTGCCGGCGCTCACATCGCGGTCCTGGCGCTTATCGGCACGGCCCTGGCGCTGGTCGAGCTTTCCTACCGACCGCCAGGCCAATCCGTCGCTCCGGTCTCGGCGCAAGCCGCGCGGCTTGGGTTGAGCGCCGTCTCGGCCGTGCTGTTGGCAGGGTTGATATGGGCCTTCTACAATGTCGGCTTCGCCATGGTCTTCAGTTTYGCGCCCTCGATGCTGGTCGAGCGCGGCTGGTCGACCGCCGCCGCCGGCTCGGCCGTCAGCATCGTGCTGTGGCTCGCGGCTCTTTCGGTTCCGCTCGGAGGCTACCTCGCGGACCGCGCAGGAAGCCGCAATGCGCTGCTTGCCGCAAGCTGCCTCGCTTTCGCCGCGCTGATCGCGTTGTTGTGGCGGGGCTCGCCGGTGATGCCCACATTGGTTGCGCTCGGCCTCGTCTGCGGGCTCCCGGCCGGATCGATCATGAGCTTGCCGGCGCGGGTGCTGGCGCCGGCGACACGGGCGCTGGGAATGGGACTTTTCTACACGGTCTACTACGCCACGATGCTGATCGCGCCCTGGCTCGGCGGCAGGCTTGCGCTTTGGACAGGCGGCGCAGGCGCGGCCCTCGGCCTCGGCTCGGCGGCTCTTTTGGCCTGCCCGATCCTGTTGTGGGGGTTCGAGCGCCGGCTGCCCGTGCAGGCCCTAACGGCCCCGCAGGCGAGCTGAGGCGCCTTCGAATTTTTCGACGGATCGTGGCTCGCCCTAGTCCGAGATCAGACCGGAGCGTAAGTCAACCTGATCACATCCTCGTCGATCCGCTCATGAGCCATGAGACGGAGCGCCGGCCGGGGCCCTGCGAAATAGGGCGTGCCGCGGCCAAGCACCACGGGATGCAGGTAGATACGATACTCATCGATCAGGCCGAGTTCGGTGAGGCTTCGCGCCAGATCCGGGCCGGCGACCGCGATCTCGCCGTCACGCTCGGCCTTCAGYTTGCGCATCGCGCTCTCGAGATCATCTTCCACGAGCGTGGCGTTGGGACCTACAGACTGCAACGAGCGCGAGACGACCCATTTCGGCTGGTTCCGCCACGCCGCAGCGAAGGCCTGTCGCTCGGCATCCCATTCGGGATGCTCGTCGTCCCAGTAGCGCATGATTTCATACATGCGGCGGCCGTAGACGCTCCCCGCCTTCCGCCGCACATCCTCGATGAAGTGGCGGAAGAGCGTAGGGCTTGGCCCGAACTCCGTGTGATCGACGTAGCCGTCGAGGGACTGATTCATTCCGAAGACGAGCTTGGCCATTGCCTGCTTCCCTCGCATGCATTCGCGCGATCTGATTGCGTCATGCAATCGGTTCAGGTTAGGTCAACTGATTTTATTTTGCAATTGGTTTTGGCGCGCATGAATGCCGATTTGAACCGGTGCCGGGCAGGCTTTGCTCAAGCCACCACCGCCAAGGCCGGGGAGGCACGCAAGCGGGCTATGTCGCGCAGCGGCGGTTCTCCAAAGTGGCGGCGATATTCGCGACTGAACTGCGACGGGCTTTCGTAACCCACGCTGAAGGCCGCGGTCGTGACATCGAWGTCATCGACCAGCATCAGGCTGCGTGCGTCCTGCAGCCTCAGCTGCTTCTGGAATTGCAGCGGTGTCATCGCCGTCACGGCGCGAAAGTGCTCGTGCAGGCTCGACGGACTCATGCCCACTTCAGCGGCAAGCCGTTCGATGCTGAACCGTTCCCGGAAGTTCAGCCCGATCCAGGCGATGGCGCGGCCAACCTGGGCCACCCGACCCTGGCCGGAGGTGATGTGACGCATCCTGGCGCCGTCCGGGCCGGCAAGCAGGCGATAGAGAATTTCCTGCTCGGCCAGCGGCCCGAGCACGGGCAGCGCTGCCGGATCGTCGAGCAGGCGCAGCAGACGCAGCGTTGCGTCGAGCAAATCGGCACCGGCGTCGGACACCGTCTTGCCGATGGGCAAGGAGGGCGTTCCCGACGGCGGTACGCGCAACGCCAGGTCCCCCAGCATGACGGGATCGAAATCGAGGTACAGGCAGAGATAGGGCTTGTCGGGCGTTGCCTCGACCACATGGCCTGTAGCCGGCAGGTCGTAGGTTACGACCCCGTAGCGCCCCGGTGCGTATCTGAACACGCGGTCGCCCAGCGTGACCTCCTTTTTCCCCTRCACGACGAGAACCAGTTGCGGCCGGTAGACATTCGGCATCGGCATCGTCACCGTGGAGGATCGAACAAGCGTCACACGTTCGATGGGTGTGGCGTGGAAGCCATCCTTCGAGACGTGCCGGGCAATCACGGCCGCGATTTCGCTCAGTGTTTCCATAAATCGGACCATCGCACGCGCGCGCAAGGGCGGCAAAGCGAATCCGTGCGGCTTCTGGAGGATTKGGCAGAAATCCCGGCGCATCAGGCGAGCGGTTCGGCGTCGCTGCGCGTCAYAGTGTCAGCGGCGCCCGGGTTACAGCACGCCTGGCTGCGGAACACGAATGGAGCAAACATGACAACCGATAATCTGAAGACCCCCGCAGTCGCACTCGGCACCTGGGCCTGGGGCGACAGCGGCAAGACCGGCGACGGCTACTTCGGCAGCCACCTCACTCGGGCGGGCCTGGAAGAGGTCGCGGACAAGGCGCATGCGGCCGGTTTCACCCTGTGGGATACCGCCGCGGTATACGGCATGGGCCGTTCCGAGACCGTTCTCGGGGAGGCGCTGAAGCGCTTCGCCCRCAGCGACTACCAGCTCTCCACGAAGTTCACCCCGCAGGCCGCGGGAATCGGCAACGATGTGGTGGCGGACATGCTGGAGCAGAGCCTGGCCCGCCTCGGCACCGACTACATCGACCTCTACTGGATTCACAATCCGGCGGATGTTGCGCGGTGGACTCCGCGGCTGATCCCGTTGCTGAAAGACGGGAAGGTCAAACATGTGGGCGTCTCGAATCACAATTTGGGCGAAATCGAGCTCGCCAACCGGATCCTCGGAGAAGCCGGATTCCGGGTCGAAGCCGTCCAGAACCACTATAGCCTGCTCTACCGCAGCYCCGAGGACGCCGGCATCCTGGACTACTGCCGCGGCCACGGCATCCCGTTCTTCGCCTATATGGTGCTTGAACAAGGTGCCCTGAGCGGCAAGTACAGTCCGGAGAATCCGCTGCCGGAAGGCAGCAACCGGGCGAAGACCTACAACGGCATGCTGCCTCAGCTGAAGGCGCTGACGGACAAGCTCGCCTCGATCGGCCAAGGCCAAGGTGCGGCAGCTGCCGATGTCGCGATAGCGTGGGCCATCGCCAAGGGCACGACGCCGATCATCGGCGTTACCAGGCCCAACTACATCGATGGCCTGGTCCGAGCCACGAGCATGGTGCTCTCCGGCGACGACATTGCGCAGCTGGAAGCTCTCGCCGACGCCGCCAATGTGAACACCCGCGGCTGGTGGGAGCAAGAGATGGAAGGCTGAGCCTCGGACCAATGCGCGAAGCTATATGGCAGACGATGATCCCGTTACGCGGGATGATTGCCTGCGACAGGGCAGGTTGCCTCTTCCGCCGCAGTTCTCTCAGCCGCGCGAATCCATCCGACGATGCAAAGCCGTTTCAAATCGGCCATTGAAAGGGTGAGGTTCGGCTGAACATCTGAAATATTGGCGCGCCCGAAGAGATTCGAACTCCTGACCCCCAGATTCGTAGTCTGGTGCTCTATCCAGCTGAGCTACGGGCGCGCAACAGGGCCGTGTTTGACACAAGCCCCGCGATCCGGTCGAGACGGCCGGCCGCGATGTGGAGTGTTCCCTAACGACTGAATCTGCKAAAAGCAAGCCGATCCGGCAAAAGTTTTGTCGCAGGTGTTTTCCCTATGTCGCGGTGTGCCGAGATTCAGGTCAGGCCGAGACCAAAATGGTGGATTTCGAGAACCGGAGCGGAGCGTGCTGAAGTACGTGAGCGCCGGAAGTGCAGGAAGCCGCCATTTGCAGGCCGGCCTCACCTGAATATCGGTACACCTCAAGCGGGGCGGCGCAGACCGTTGCGCGCCTGGTCGAGCCGGACCGGCTGGTCGGGAATGGTGACGGCGAAGACGGTGCGGCCGCCGATCGATTCGACGAGCTCGACCGTGCCGCCATGGGCGCGGATCAATTCATGCRCGATCGCCAGGCCGAGGCCGGTGCCGCCGCTGCGCGCCGAGCCGCGGAAGGCGGCGAACAGGTTCTCGCGCGCCTTGGGCGGCAGGCCTGGGCCGGTGTCGGTGACGGTGATGCGGCTGACGCTGCCGTGACGCTCGGCCGCGACCGCCAGCCGGCGCACCACCGCGCTTGCGGTGTCGGCGGCCATCGCCTGCACCGCGTTGCGGCAGAGGTTGCTGAGCACCCGGAAGAGCTGGTCGGAATCGGCGTCTACCTCGAAGGCATGCTCGACGCCATTGATGAACTCGATGCCTTCCTCGATGTCGAGCAGGCCGTGCACGTCGTCGACAAGCTGGCGAAGCCGCAGCCTGCGGCGCGACGGCGCCGGCTCCTGGGTGCGGCCATAGTGAAGCACGCCTTCGGAATAGGAAACGGCCCGGTCGAGCGCGCGCACGAGCTTCGGCGCGAAGGACTRCACGGTCGGGTCTTTCACCTGGCGCAGGCGGTCGGACATCAACTGCGCGGAAGCCAGGATGTTGCGCATGTCGTGGTTGATCTTCGACACGGCCAGGCCGAGGTCGGCGAGGTGCTTCTGTTCCGACAGCATTCTCTGCAGCCGGTCCTGCATCTGCGCCAGCTCGCGCTCGGCCACGCCAATCTCGTCGGAGCGGTCCGTCGGAGAGATGACGCGTCCGGGATCGTCGGGCGCCTCGGAAAAGGCCAGGATCGAGCGCGTCATGGTGCGGATCGGCCCGATCAKGATCAGGTCGATCGCCGCATAGACCAGCATGGCGGTGAACAGCGAGATGAGCAGCGAGACGAYGGCGACATTGCGCGAATATCTCAGCATGGCATCGCGCAAGCGATAATCCGGCATGATCAGCTCGAATTCCTTGTCGYTGTCGCCGACCGGGCCGAAGACGCGCAGCATGCGCTTGCCGCCGAAGAACAGCGTGTCGAGCGCGYCGGTCATGCCGTTGACGAGGCCGACATCGGCGATATCGATATGCTCGTCGACCTGGGGCGGCATGTCGGAAACGACGAGCAGCCGCGAGACCCCGCCGTCGCGCACGGCGATCGCCTTGGCGCCGATCGCCATCAGCACGTCGTTCTGAGCGTTGTGGGACAGCGCGTTGGGCTCGCCCTGCAGGAGCACGATCGACACGGCGGCGGYGGTGCTCAAGCGCTCCTTCAGCCAGTTGACCCGATAGCTGGCGATCCAGGGCAGGAAGATCAGGACTTCGGCCAAGAGCACGAAGGCGATGGTGAGGAAGAGAAGCTTGGTCGACAGGCCGCGCGACAGCGGCACCCGCCGCGACGAATTCGCCGCGGCCGGCCGTGCCTTTTCATCGGTGGACAGAGCTTCACTCGTCATGACGCGGTCTTCACGAAGCCTTGATCGGCCAAGATTATGCGATTTGAGGCTTTTTTGYCAATTTCAACCTTGGTGCAGCGAAAAAATGTCTGGCGGCCACGCCGGATTGACTTCCAAAAACCTTCTTTCTATAAGCCCGCTCACGCTCGGGCCATTCGTCCCGGCGCGGTTTCGATCGCGCCTAAGCCGGCCCGGCAAAGCTCCTGTTACAGAGTGACAGAATCAAGAAGGGCCGCACCCCGCGGTATTAAAACAAATGAAGCGTACATACCAACCGTCCAAGCTCGTCCGTAAGCGCCGGCATGGTTTCCGTGYCCGCATGGCCACCAAGGGTGGTCGTGGCGTCGTTGCTGCCCGCCGCAATCGCGGCCGCAAGCGGCTCAGCGCCTGAACGAAAGACGAGATCGTTGCCCGCACCCGGCAAGCCAAAGGGACAGGTTCCCGGGCGGCTTCTGAAACGCGCGGATTTCCTGGCTGTGCGCGGCGGCGAGAAACGCCGCGGGCGGCTTTTTCTCGTTGAAGTTCTCGACCGCGGCGACGATTCCGCGCCGCGCGTCGGCTACACCGTCACCAAGAAGGTCGGCAACGCCGTGGTGCGCAACCGCGTCCGGCGGCGGCTGAGGGAAGCCGTGCGCGTGCATGCCRCCGATGACATGGCGCCCGGCAATGACTATGTCATCGTCGGGCGCGAAGACGTGCTCGCCATTCCGTTCGGCCAGTTGAAGGCCGAGCTTTCCCGCCGGCTGCGCGGCACACGATAGGCCAAGGGCTTTCGATGGAAAACAACCGCAATTTCTTCATCACCATCGCGCTGTCGGTGCTGATCCTGACGCTCTGGCAGGTGTTCTACATGAACCCGAAGATGGAGCAGCAGCGCGAGCAGGCCCGCATCGAGCAGCAGCGCGTCGAGGCGCAGAAGAAGGAAGCGGGCGGCGGCGCCCACTCCGGCGCGGCCGGAACGCCGGCTCCCACCGCCGGCGCGATTCCCAGCGCGCCCGGCGGCGACACGATGACGGCGGCCGGCCGTGATCAGRCCATCGCCGCGACCAAGCGCGTCAAGATCGACACGCCGAGTCTCGAGGGCTCGATCAACCTGACCGGGGCGCGCCTCGACGACCTGAAGCTCAAGCACTACACCGAGACGGTCGACAAGAATTCACCCGAGATCGAGCTGCTCAACCCGCAGGCGCTACCTACCGGCTATTTCGCCGAGATCGGTTTTGTCGGCACCGACAAGACGGGCGCAGTGCCAAGCTCGGACACGGTATGGAGCGTCGAGGGCAATCCGACGCTGACCCCGTCGACGCCGGTGACGCTGACCTATACCAATGACAAGGGCCTGACCTTCAAGCGCACCATCTCGGTCGACAACGACTACATGTTCACCGTCTCCGACACGGTGCAGAACTCAGGCAGCGCCCCCGTCAGCCTGTTCAACTATGGCCGGGTCACGCGCTATGACAAGCCGGCGGTCGCCAGCACCTATGTGCTGCATGAAGGCCTGATCGGCGTCACCGGCAGCGAGGGGCTGTCGGAGTACAAATATTCGGCGATCGAGAAGGACAAGGAAGTCAAGCCCGGCAAGTCGACCGACGGCTGGCTCGGCATCACCGACAAATACTGGGCCGTGACACTGGTGCCGACCGAGAAGCAGCCCTTCCAGYCGCGCTATGCCTATTTCGAGGACGGACGTCACCGCTATCAGTCCGACTTCCTGACTGACGCAATCAATGTCGATGCCGGTCAGTCCGCGACTGTCGAGACAGAGATTTTCGCCGGCGCCAAGGAAGTCGCCAAGATCAACGCTTATGAGGCCGACCGTCACATTCGCCAGTTCAACTTGTTGATCGACTGKGGCTGGTTCTATTTCATCACGAAGCCGATGTTCTGGCTCATCGACACGCTCTACAAATTCTTCGGCAATTTCGGCCTGGCGATCCTCGCCACCACCGTCATCGTCAAGGCGATCTTCTTCCCGCTCGCTAACAAGTCCTATGCCTCGATGGCGAACATGAAGAAGGTGCAGCCGAAGATGGTCGAGATCCGCGAGAAATACGCGGACGACAAGATGAAGCAGCAGCAGGCGATGATGGAGCTCTACAAGACCGAGAAGATCAATCCGCTCGCCGGCTGCTGGCCGGTGGCGCTGCAGATCCCGGTCTTCTTCTCGCTCTACAAGGTGCTCTACATCACCATCGAGATGCGGCACGCGCCGTTCTTCGGCTGGATCCACGACCTTGCGGCGCCGGATCCGACGTCGATCTTCAACCTGTTCGGCCTGCTGCCCTTCGCGGCGCCCGCCTTCCTGCCGCATATGGGCGCCTGGGCGGTGGTGATGGGCATCACCATGTTCCTGCAGATGCGCATGAACCCGGCGCCGCCGGATCCGACGCAGGCGGCGATCTTCACTTGGATGCCGGTGATCTTCACCTTCATGATGGGCTCGTTCCCGGCCGGCCTCGTCATCTACTGGGCCTGGAACAACACGCTGTCGATCCTGCAGCAAGGCGTGATCATGAAGCGCCAGGGCGCCAAGATCGAGTTGTGGGACAATCTGGCGGCGATGTTCCGCAAGAAACCATCGCCGGCGGAATAGAAGGCGCACCTCACCAACGTCAAGCCCCGGCCTTCGGCCGGGGTTTTTTGCTGTCTGATATCGACATTTCCGTCGGCGTCCGACCGATCGCCTTGCCGTCCGAGGCGGGCCGCACGACGCATTCGGGGTTGGTCGGCACATTCGGTGAAACGGCGTTGTGGTTCAAGGTGGCGGCGAGTGAGCCGGCGCTGTTGGCGCTAACCTACGCGGTTAGCCGAATCCCTCCGTGACGTCGTCATACTCGGGCCTGACCCGAGTATCCATGCCGTGACCTCTGCCGTGGAGTGCAACGGTGCAGAATTCTGCAACCGCTRCAACGCCTTGGCGTAACGGCATGGATTCCAGGGTCTGCGCCGCGTCGCTGCGCTCCTTGCTCCGCCCTGGAATGACGATCATGCGGAGGTTTTCGCCAATCGCCGGCGTCTCCAACAAAAAGCCCCGGCATGTGAACTGGGCTCTCTACAATTTTCGGAAAATGGATCGAGGCCGTGAAACTCCGCGCGCGGCCGCTTCGTATGATTCTCGTCCTCCCCAAAAAGGCCGCGACGGCTTCCGGCGCAGYGACGCCGGTGTTTGGGAGGTCGTCCGGCAGGCCGGGGTCCCGCAGGCGGCGGGATCCCGGTCCTTTTATTCCATGACCGCGCTGTGATCGATCTTGGCAGGCGTGCCGGGCTTRCGCAGCAGAAGCACCAGCGGGATGGCGGCGAGGGACAGGATCATCATCAGCTTGAAGTCGTCGATATAGGAGATGATCGTCGCCTGCAGCGTGACCAGGCCGTCGAGCGCGGCGCGGCCGGCGGCGGTGTAAGGGCTCAGCGCCTGCGAGATCGCCGGGTCGCTGAAGGCCGGATTGTACGGCGTCACATAGGTGGCGATGTTTTCGTGGTTGATCTGCTGGTTCTGCGTCAAAAGCGCCGTGACCACCGAAATGCCGACGCTGGAGCCGATGTTGCGCGACAGATTGTAGAGGCCGGTGCCTTCGGCGCGCCGCTCCGGCGCCAGCGTGGCGAAGGTGATGGTGGTGAGCGGCACGAACAGGAAGCCCAGGCCGGCGCCCTGGATGAAGCCGGTGCTGATGATCGTCCATTGCGAGACGTCCGGCGTCCAACCGGTCATGTCGTACATCGCCCAGGCGGTAATGGCGAGGCCGATGAACAGCAGCCAGCGCGTGTCGACTTTGCCGACCAGCCGGCCGACGATGAACATGCAGGCCATGGTGCCGAGGCCGCGCGGCCCCATGACGATGCCGGCCGTCACCACCGGATAGCCCATCAGCGTCTGCAGGTAAGGCGTCATTAGCGCCAGCGAGGCGAGATAGGTGATGCCGATGATGAAGATGAAGATCATGCCGACGGAGAAGTTGCGGTCGAGAAACAGCCGCGGGTTCACGAATGTGTCACGCGCGGTGAAGGTGTGGACGATGAAGATGTAGAAGGCCGATGCGCAGACCAGCGCCTCGACGATGATCTCGGCCGAGGAGAACCAGTTGAGCTGCTCGCCGCGGTCGAGGAACATCTGCAGCGAGGCAATGGCGATCGACAGCATGCCGAAGCCCAGCCAGTCCTGGCCTTGAGGTCGAGCTTGGTTTCCTGGACGAACATCGAAACGCCGATGAAGGCTAGCGCGCCGATCGGCACGTTGATGTAGAAGACCCAGCGCCAGGAGACGTTCTCGGTCAGCCAGCCGCCGATGACCGGGCCGAGCACCGGGCCGACCATGACCGAGACGCCGAACAACGCCATGGCCGAGYCGCGCTCCTCGACGCTGTAGATGTCGAGCAGGATCGACTGCGACAGCGGCACCAGCGCCGCGCCGAACAGGCCCTGCAGCAGGCGGAAGYCGACGATCTGCGGYAGCGACTGGGCGAAGCCGCACAGCACGGAGRCCACGACGAATCCGGTGATGGCGACCAGCAGGATGCGCTTGCGGCCGAAGCGGTTGGCGAGATAGCCGGACGGCGGCGTCATCACCGCGGCGGCGACGATGTAGGAGGTGAGCACCCAGTTGATCTGGTCGGCGCTGGCCGAGACGCTGCCCTGGATATAAGGCAGCGCCACATTGGCGATGGTGGTGTCCAGCGCCTGCATGATGACCGCCAGGATCACGCAAGCGGTGATGGCGCCGCGATTGGCGACCACGGGCGCGCCTGTCGCGGAAGCCGCTGTCATGACTTTTGTCCGWAACGCTTGAGGAGGTCGGTGACGAAATCGGGCAGGCCGCGGGCATGGCCGGTGTCGATGCTGACGACCGCGCTCATGCCGCCGCGCAGCGGCGGCTTGCCGTCCGGATCGTCGATCGTCACGCGCATCGGGATGCGCTGCACGACCTTGACCCAGTTGCCGCTGGTGTTCTGCGCCGGCAGCAGCGAGAAGCTGGATGACGAAGCCGGGCTGATCGAGCCGACGGTGCCGTGCCAGACCTCGCCCGGATAGCCGTCGATGCTGATCGTCGCCTTCTGGCCGGGACGCACATAGGTGAGCTCGGTTTCCTTGGGCTCGGCCGCGATCCAGATGTCGGTCGACGACACCAGGCTGAAGGCCGGCTGCGAGGCCGGCAGGTACTTGCCGACCTGCAGCGCGTCGACATTGGTGACGATGCCGTCGAACGGCGCCTTGACGACGGAGTCGGCGAGGTTGCGCTGCGCGTCGTCCACCGCCGACTGGGCCTGCAGGTAGAAGGGATTCTGCTCGACCGGCTGGCTGGCGTCGCCGCCGAGCTGGGCAAGCATCGCCTGCGCCTGCGCCTTGGCGACCGTTACCTTCTGGCGGGCCGCTATGAGGTCGTGCTGGGCGCTGTCGAAGGTCGCCTTGGAAGCGGTCGAGGTCTTGAGCAGGTCCTGCTGACGCTGGAAGGCTGACTCGTAATAGGGGATGTCCGCCTGCGCCTGGTCGATCGCAGCGAGCGACTGCTGGTAGCTCGCCTGCAGCGTCAGCACCTGGTTGCGCACCGTGCCGAGTTGCGCCTTGGCGCCGGCGAGCGYGGTCTCGAAGGAGGCCGGCCGCAGGCGGAAGAGCACATCGCCCTTCTTCACCGCCTGGTTGTCGTGCACGTCGATCTCCTGCACGGTGCCGGAGACATCGGTGGAAACGCCGAGCGACTGTGCCTGGATGTAGGCGTTGTCGGTGGTCATGATCTGACCGCCGACGACGTAGTAGTAGCCGCCGGCCACCAGCGCGATAGGCAGCAGCGCAAACAGGACCGGCCGCGTCAGGCTGCGGCGCGGCTTGACGGGAGCGGGCGGAGCCACCGTGACGGAAGCCGGTTTCGRCTGGGCCGATGGCGCCTCGAGCGTCGCCGGCTCCGGCGCCACAAGCGCTTCCAGCTCATCGTCTTCGACGACAGGCGGGTTGCCGCGCCTTTGCTCGCGCTGGCTGTCCAGGCGAATGACCTGGTCGCTTGCTCTTTCGCTTTCCTCGCCGGCGGGCTTTCTGGGTGAGGTTCCTTCAGACATGGACTTTCTCCCGGTCGACGGCCGGCTGGGCGCAGGCCTCGAGCAGATTGGATTTAATCAGGCAAAGGGTTTGCAGCAGCTGCTGCTGCGCGTCCGCGGACAGGCCGGCAAAGGCCTCGCCACGCGTCTTTTGGCMATTGCTGCGCATCACTTCGATGAGCGGATGCGCCTTCGGGGTCGGATAGATAAGCCACGCCCGGCGATCGGCCGGATCGGGCCGGCGCTCGATGAAGCCGCCCGCCTCCATCTTGTCGAGCAACCTTGCGAGCGTGATCGGCATGATCTCGATGAGGTCGGCCAGCTTGTTCTGATGGATGCCTTCCTGCCGCGAGAGATAGGACAGCACCTGCCATTGCGCGCGGGTCAGTCCAAAGGCGCGCGAGCGCTGCTCGAAACGTTTCCTGAGCAGGCGCGCGACATCGTGCAGCACAAAGCTGATATTGGGCGAGGTGGACATGTGAGGACTTCGGAACGGGCGRACAAACTTTCGTGAGCATGCTTATTATCATCATGCACATAATCCTGCTGGACGTGGAGCGCAAGACCGACTAAGGCGCTTGGTAAAAATATCGCATAGGCCAGAACCCGGCMCGACCGGCTTGGGGTCAGGGCAAGGACCAGACGATGAATCGGCTCAAGATCGCCATGCTGGCGCTGCTCGTGGGATACGCTCTTCCGGCCGCCGCGAAGGATGCGGTGAGCTGCGGCGGAGCGGCAATGCTTGGAGGCRCGCAGCTCAATTGCAGCCACGTRCAACCCAAGGCGCCGCCGCAATTCTGCACCTTCAGCTGGGCCCTGCACACGACGGCGGGCGAGCAGAAAATCGTCGAAGGCAGCTTCTCGCTGCCGCCAGGGGCGGCGAATGTCCAGGTCTATCAGGGCAGCGGCTTCGACAGCGCCCTTTCCAACCCGATCGTGATCTGCCGCGGCAACCACTGAGCGGTTGGTGCCGCGGCCAGATCACGTTAGTTTGATCGCGCGCGGGCGCCGCCGGCTGCGCCCGAACATGCCTGTGAACCATGGAGGGGGGCGATGACCGGGCCCAATCCCAACATCAAGCATCCGATCGCGATGCATCCGCGCGTCGGCTTCCTGAAAGGGCTGGTGACGTCGCCCAACATCGAGATCGGCGACTTCACCTATTATGACGACCCCGAGGGTCCCGATAAATTCGCCGAAAAATGCGTGCTGCATCACTACGACTTCATCGGTGACCGGCTGGTGATCGGCAAATTCTGCGCCATCGCCGAAGGCGYGCGCTTCATCATGAATGGCGCCAACCACGCGATGTCCGGCTTCTCGACCTATCCGTTCAACATCTTCGGCCATGGCTGGGAGGACGGTTTTGATCCTGAAACCTGGTCGAAGGAGATCCGCGGCGACACCGTCGTCGAAAATGACGTGTGGATCGGCATGGATGCGGTGATCATGCCGGGCGTCAGGATCGGCAATGGGGCCATCGTGGCGGCGAAATCGGTTGTCACGCACGACGTGCCGCCTTATGCGATCGTGGCCGGCAATGCGGCAAGGATAGTGAAGATGCGCTTCGACGAATTCACGGTGCGGCGGCTTTTGAAGGCCGCGTGGTGGGACTGGCCGGTCGACAAGATCAGCCGCAATCTCAACGCCATTCGCGGCGCCGACATTGCAAAACTGGAGGCAGCGGTTTGAACGCGCCCAACAACAGCACGAACGAGACGGYGATCAGCCCGGAGCTGTTCACCCGCGGCTGGGTCTTCATCCGCGGCGTGCCGTCGATGAAGTTCCTGCCGCCCGAAGGCCCGCCGGAGATCGCCTTCGCCGGCCGTTCCAATGTCGGCAAGTCGTCGCTGATCAACGCGCTGGTCGGGCACAAGGGCCTGGCGCGGACCTCGAACACACCGGRCCGCACGCAGGAGCTCAACTATTTCGTGCCCGAYGGATTTTCCGGCGAAGGCGCCGACCTGCCGCCGATGGCGCTGGTCGACATGCCGGGCTACGGCTACGCCAGCGCGCCGAAGGACAAGGTCGATGAGTGGACGAAACTCATCTACGAATATCTGCAGGGCCGCGTGACGCTGAAGCGCGTCTATGTGCTGATCGACGCGCGCCACGGCATCAAGGCCAAGGACGAGGAGGTGCTGACCCTGCTCGACAAGGCGGCGGTGTCCTACCAGGTGGTGCTGACCAAGACCGACAAGATCAAGGCCGCCGGCGTGYCGAGGCTGATCGAGGAGACGCTGGCCAGGATCAAGAAGCGGCCGGCGRCGTTTCCGGTGGTGCTGGCCACATCTTCGGRGAAAGCGGCGGGCCTGGACGAGCTGCGCGCGGCCATCGCCCTGGTGGCGAACGGCGGTTGAGGCAGTTGTCGCCCTGGCGCGGCCCGCTCAGTCCATCTCGTCCCGCTCCGGCTCGCGGTCGCGCCGGCCGGTGAGGATCTCGCGCTTGCCGACATGGTTGGGCGCGCCGACCAGACCTTCCTTCTCCATGCGCTCGACCAATGAAGCGGCGCGGTTGTAGCCGACGCCGAGGCGGCGCTGGATGTAGGAGGTCGAGCATTTCTTGTCGCGCTTGACCACCTTGACGGCTTCCTCGTAAAGGGCGTCGCCGTCCTCCTCGGCGATCGCGCTTTTGTCGAAGACCGGACCGGTGTCGGCTGCTTCCTCTGCCTCTTCCTCGTCGGCGGTGACGGTATCGAGATATTCGGGACGTCCCTGCGCTTTCAGATGCGCCACGACGTGCTCGACCTCCAGGTCGGAAACGAAGGGGCCGTGCACGCGCGAAATGCGCCCGCCGCCGGCCATGTGCAGCATGTCGCCCTGGCCGAGCAGCYGTTCCGCGCCCTGCTCGCCGAGGATGGTGCGGCTGTCGATCTTGGACGTTACCTGGAAGGAGATGCGCGTCGGGAAATTTGCCTTGATGGTGCCGGTGATGACATCGACCGACGGGCGCTGGGTGGCCATGATCAGATGGATGCCGGCGGCGCGCGCCATCTGCGCCAGGCGCTGGATGGCGCCTTCGATCTCCTTGCCGGCCACCATCATCAGGTCGGCCATCTCGTCGACGATGATGACGATGTAGGGCATGGGCGCGAGGTCGATCGAGCGTTCCTCGAACAGCGGCTCGCCGGTGCCCTTCTCGAAGCCCACCTGCACCTGCATGGTCACGACCTCACCCTTGTCGCGGGCGCAGCCAGCGCGCTGGTTGTAGCCGTCGATGTTGCGCACGCCGAGGCGCGCCATCTTGCGGTAGCGGTCCTCCATCTCGCGCACCGCCCATTTGAGCGCTGTGACCGCCTTCTTGGGATCGGTGACGACCGGCGTCAAAAGATGTGGGATGCCGTCATAGACGGAGAGCTCCAGCATCTTGGGATCGACCATGATGAGGCGGCATTCCTCCGGCTTCATCCGGTAGAGCAGCGACAGGATCATGGTGTTGATGGCGACCGACTTGCCGGAACCGGTGGTGCCCGCCACCAGCAGATGCGGCATCTTGGCGAGCTCGGCGATGACCGGTTCGCCGCCGATCGTCTTGCCGAGGCCGAGCGCCAGCTTGCAGGACGTGTTGCGGAAGCCGGCCGATCCGATCAGCTCGCGGAAATAGACCGTCTCGCGCGTCTCGTTGGGCAGCTCGATGCCGATGACATTGCGGCCCGGCACCACGGCGACGCGCGCCGAGATAGCCGACATCGAGCGGGCGATGTCGTCGGCCAGGCCGATGACGCGGCTGGATTTGACGCCCGGCGCCGGCTCGAACTCGTAGAGCGTGACGACCGGCCCAGGCCGGACATGGATGATCTCGCCCTTGACGCCGAAATCCTCCAGCACGCTTTCGAGCAGATCGGCATTCTGCTCCATGCGCTCCTGCGACATGTAGAAGCCCTGGCCCTCCGGCGGCAGCTGCAGAAGGTCTTCGGAGGGAAGCTCGTAGCCGGCCATCGCGGACAGYGGCGCGACTTCGCCGGCCATGGGCAGCGAAGGCGCCTGCCTCGGCGATCTTGCGCTTGAGGGCGCGGAAACCGGCACGGACTCGACAAGCGTCAGTTGGACGGACGCGGGGGCCGGCGTCGGGGCAGGGCCGGCGTTCGTTGCGCTAGAGCGCCATTCGATGACCCGGTAAAACGACGTCGCCTCGCTCATGAAGGGGACATGGGACTGACTTGGCTGGGCCGCCGGACGCTGCGCCGGCATYGGTTTGACCGATGGTTGCGCCGGAACGGCGGCCGCCTGACCGGTTTCGCTCAAACGCGCCCGCGCCAGGCGCTCGGCGAGGAAAGGCATGCCGAATTCGAAGAAGGCATGATCGGAAAGATAGGACCAGCGCAGTCCGCTCGGGCGCGGTTTTGGCGTCGAAGCGGCGGCAGCCTGAGTCGGCGCGGCCGGAGGAACCGGGACGGTGGCTGGGGCCGCCGTGGAAGGTGCGTGGACCGGTTTGATCCGTGCCGGCGCCGCAGCGCGAGCCTCAGTCGCAGCGGGAATAGCCCGAACTGGATTGGCAGGCGCCGGAGCCGGAGGCGCGGGCCGGACGGGCTGAACCGCAGGCGCCTTGCCTGGCGCGGCGTCTTCCTGCRGGGCGGTTCGCCGGGCGAGGTCGGTGTCCGGCGTGCGGGTGAACCGCACATTGGGCGCGAGGAAGAAATAATCCTGCCATGCCGGGCGGCTGAACTCGCCGCCATCGGCCGATTCGGCCGATGCGCCGCGAGCGGCGTTCGATTCGCCCTGAATCGAGGATCGCAACGTCACGACCTGCCCCGTTTGCGRCTGCGGAACCCCGCCCCGGCGTCCGACATCCTCCGCGCGGTGATCGTCGTCGCCCTGATAGGCGGAAGCGCCGGAAAGGTTGGCACGGGGAAAACGCATGGATGTCATTCTCGAGACTCGCCGATTGAACGTCTCCCGAGACATAGGAAGCGATGGTTAACAGGTCCTTCCGACAGCGCCTGCCGGACGAGGCCAATCGACATTTTGGGAGGGAGGTCTTGAGGAGGCCAGCGGCCGACCTCGGCGACGTCGCGTTCAGCCGTCATGCCCGCGCCTTCAAAGACGCGCCGCGGCCTTCAGCCGCGCTTCGCGCGCTTTGGGAGCCAGCGCGCGCGAACGGTCAGGCCGATTGCAACGCCTTTTCCTCGGCGAGGAATTTTTCCGTGGCGTAGGCCTTGAGGAACACGTCGACGCCGGACGTCACCACACGCTCGATCTCGGCCTGGGTCGGCGCCTTGGTGCGGTAGGAAAAGATGCACTGGCGAAACAGGCCGGCGAGGCAGAGTTCGGTGAACTGATAGGCGGCAAGGTCGACATCGTCGATCTCGAGCAGGCCGCGCTCGACGGCTTGGTTGAGGAAGGCCATGACCTTGTCGTGGCCGCGCTTCGGACCGCGCTCGTAGAAGCGCGCGCCAAGCTCGGGAATCCGGTCGGCGGCGCCGACCACGGTGCGCTGGGCCTGGATGACCTTGGCCGAGGTGATCTTGGCGGAGAGCCCCATGCCGAACTTGACCAGCGTCTTGCGCAGGTCATCGAAATGGTCGAGCACCTCATACAAGTTCTTGAAGATGGTGCCGCGCTCTTCCTCGATGAGAGCTTCGAACAGCTCTTCCTTGTTTTCGAAATAGACGTAGATCGTGCCCTTGGAGACGCCGGCCTCGCGCGTGATGTCATTCATCGAGGCGGCTTCAAAACCCTTGTCTATGAAGACGCGGCGCGCGCCTTCGATGATCTGGGCGCGCTTGACCGGGTCCTGTCCGGCGGCCGGACGGCCCTTGCGTAAGTCGAGCAGATCGCTATCGGCTGTCGTTTCGACCATGGAAGTCGTTCCTTAGAAAATATTTCGAACCACTCGGTTCGATTTCCTCTTGATATGGTCCTCTTTCCGCGCTATGTCAATCACCAATTCGAACCGAACGGTTCAGTCTGACTGACATCCAGAGAGATACCCATGTCCTCCAACGCGCCCGCCACCGCCGAAGTCCGCACCTTTCCCAACGCCAAGGCCCAACCGTCGACCGAAGCGCCGGAAATCCCTGTCCAGCCCGCCGCCCCGGTTGCTGCSCCCGCGGCCGAAGCACCCGCCAAGAAGAAGCGTTCGGTGCGCTCTTTCCTTTTGCCGATCATCGGCCTGGCCCTRCTCGGCGCCGGTTCCTACTATGGATATAACTACTGGACCGACGGCCGGTTCATGATCTCCACCGACGACGCCTATGTCCAGGCCGATATGTCGTTCGTGTCGCCGAAAATATCCGGCTATATCGACAAGGTGCTGGTGAGCGAGAACCAAAGGGTCAAGGCCGGCGATCCGCTGTTCGTCATCGACAATGGCGACTACAAGATCGCGGTCGCCCAGGCCGAGGCGCAGATCGCCACGTTGGCGAAGACGCTCGACCGCATCGACGCGCAGACCAAGGCGGCGCAGGCCTCGCTTTCGCAGGCCGAGGCCCAGAAGGTCGCGGACCAGGCCGCCGCCGACAATGCCGGCCGCGCCCAGCTGCGTGCCGCGCAGCTGCTCAAGACCCATGTCGGCACGCAGGCGCAGCTCGACGACGCGCAGACCGCGCTCGACCAGGCCAAGGCGGCGCTTGTCGGCGCCGATGCGCAGATCGCCGCGGCGCAGGCCAATATCGGCGTGCTGGAAGCCCAGCGCGCGGAATCGGCCTCGACGCTCGCCTCGCTGCAGCTCACCCGCGACAAGGCCCAGCGCGACCTGTCCTTCACCGTGCTGAAGGCGCCTTATGACGGCGTCGTCGGCAACCGCTCGGTCGAGCAGGGCGACCTCGTCAGYCCTGGACAGAAGCTCGCCGTCGTCGTGCCGATGGACAAGCTCTACATCGTCGGCAACTTCAAGGAGACGCAGCTCGGCCGCATGGTGCCCGGCGAGAAGGTCCGCATCACCGTCGATGCGATCGATGGCCAGAGCTTCGAAGGCACGGTCTCCTCGCTGGCGCCGGCTTCGGGCGCGGTGTTCTCGCTGCTGCCGCCGGAAAACGCCACCRGCAACTTCACCAAGGTGGTGCAGYGCGTGCCCGTGCGCATCGACGTGCCGGCCGACGTCTTGAAGACCGGCAAGCTGCGCGCGGGCCTCAGCGTCGTCGTCGCGGTCGACAGCCGCACCGCGCCGGCCTCGACGACCAACTGATCGGGGGGCGGTTCGGTGGCCAATCGAGCGCCGGGCCGCCCAGCCTGCTTCCGAGCGGCAGACCCGCTCCGACTATCTGTTTCGCCGCAATTCGGGACAGCCACGCACCTGTTCTCGATAATTGCTTAGGGAGGCCATGAGATGGCAACCGCAACCATTACAGCAGGGGCAATGCCCGGACGTCCGGCAGCCGCCGCGCCGGCCCTGCCCGCGGACCATATGCCTGTGCGCCGCGTCGTCGCCTTCCTGGCGATGGTGTTYGGCATGTTCATGGCGATCCTCGACATCCAGATCGTCTCGGCCTCGCTGTCGGAAATCCAGGCTGGCCTGAGCGCCAGCTCCGACGAGATCCCGTGGGTGCAGACCGCCTATCTGATCGCCGAGGTGGTGATGATCCCGCTGTCGGGCTTCCTCAGCCGCATGCTGTCGACGCGCGTGCTGTTCACCACAGCGGCCGCCGGCTTCACCGCCGCCAGCGCGCTCGCCGCCACCGCCACCAATATCGACCAGATGATCGTCTACCGCGCCATCCAGGGTTTCATCGGCGGCGGCATGATCCCCAGCGTGTTCGCGGCCGCCTTCACCATCTTCCCGCCCTCCAAGCGCGCCGTCGTCTCGCCGATGATCGGCCTGGTGGCGACGCTGGCGCCGACGATCGGCCCGACGGTGGGCGGCTATATCAGCCACGCCATGTCCTGGCACTGRCTGTTCCTGATCAATGTCGTGCCCGGCATTTTGGTGGCGACTRCCGCCTGGGCGCTGATCGATTTCGACAAGCCCAACCTGAAACTGTTCTCCAAGTTCGACTGGTGGGGCCTGATCGGCATGGCCGCGTTCCTCGGCTGTATGGAATATGTGCTGGAGGAAGGTCCGAACCATGACTGGCTGCAGGAGCCGGCGGTGTTTGCCTGCGCCATCATCATGACCATCGGCGCCGTCATCTTCTTCTGGCGCGTCTTCACCGCCGAGGAGCCGATCGTCGACCTCAGGKCCTTCAGCAACGTGAACTTCGCCTTCGGCTCGCTGTTCTCCTTCGTCGTCGGCATCGGCCTTTACGGGCTCACCTATCTCTATCCGGTGTTCCTCGGGCGCATCCGCGGCTACGATTCGATGATGATCGGCGAGGCGCTGTTCGTCAGCGGCCTGGCGATGTTCTTCACCGCGCCAGTCGCCGGCATCCTGTCGAACAAGATCGACCTCCGGCTGATGATGATGATCGGCTTCGTCGGCTTCGCCACCGGCACCTGGTGGATGACGCATCTCACCGCCGACTGGGATTTCTATGAGCTCTTGATCCCGCAGATCCTGCGCGGCTGCTCGATGATGCTGTGCATGGTGCCGATCAACAACATTGCGCTCGGCACCTTGCCGCCGGAACGGCTGAAGAACGCGTCGGGCCTGTTCAACCTGACCCGCAATCTCGGCGGCGCGGTCGGCCTCGCGCTGATCAACACGGTGCTGATCGACCGCAACGCCTTCCACTATGCGCGGCTTTCCGAGCATGTGCAGTGGGGCAGCCAGGCCGCACAGACCAAGCTGCAGAACATGACGCTGACCTTCGAGCAGACCGCCGGCCTCGACGCCACGAGCGCCGCGATCTCGAAACTGTCCGGCATGGCTCATCAACAGGCGGCGCTTTTGTCCTTCATGGACGTGTTCATGATGCTGACGGTGCTGTTCGCCTCGCTCGGATTCTTCGTGCTGTTCATCAACAAGCCGGCGCAGCAGGGCGGCGGTGGCGGCGGAGGCCATTGAGGAGCCGGAACCCCCGCCTGGCCTCCTCAACGCGTGACCCCGGAAATCGGCGACGATTTCCGGGGTCATTCTTTTTGGAGAGAAATCGGTTAAGCAGAGGCCGGCTTGAAGCTCAGCGCCACGCCGTTGATGYAATGGCGCAGGCCGGTGGGCGGCGGGCCGTCGTCGAAGACATGGCCGAGATGGCCGCCGCAGCGCCGGCAATRCACCTCGGTGCGAGTCATGCCGAGCGAATTGTCCACGGTCTTGCCGATGGAGTTGGCGATCTCCTGATAGAAGCTCGGCCAGCCGGTGCCGGAATCGAACTTGGTTTCCGACGAATAGACCGGCAGGTCGCAGCCGGCGCAGGCGAAGATGCCCTTGCGATGCTCGTTGAGCAGCGGGCTGGTGCCTGGATATTCCGTGCCCTGCTTGCGCAGCACGTCGAAGGCTTCGTCCGACAGGATGGCATGCCACTCGGCATCGGTCTTGGTGACCTCGAAGGTCTCGGCGGCCAAGGCTGGCTTAGGCCCGCCGGCGCGCAGCATCGCTGCGGATCCGACGATGAGAGCGGTGGCGGCTGCCCCGCTCCAGAGAAAATCGCGACGGTTCATGGCCGTTCCTCCTGACGCATTTTGCCAAGATAGAGCGCCGCCCGGAAATCAAAAGCCGGTGACGCTCTGTCCGTTCTTGCTCGGATGCTGCTCCGCGCCGCCCTTACGGGACAGCGCGGAGCACACCCTTGTCGGCGGCGCGGATCTTGGATGTCRCGGCCGGCGCTCAGCCATGTCTTCGCCGGCCAGGTCCGCTTTGTTACATCTTCGGCCCGCTTTGTTACATCTTCGGCAAGAGAACCTTGTCGATGACGTGGATGACGCCGTTGGACTGGCGGACATCGGCGATTGTGACGTGGGCGACATTGYCGTTCTCGTCGGTGACGGTGACCTTGCCCTTCTCGGCTTTCAACGTCAGCTCGCAGCCGCCGACGGTCTTGACCTGGTGCGCRCCGCCATCGGCCTTGGCCATCTTGGCGACATCGGCGGCCAGCGCCTTGGCGGCGATGACGTGGCAGGTCAGCACCTTGGTCAGCTTGTCCTTGTTCTCGGGCTTGAGCAGAGTGTCGACCGTGCCGGCAGGCAGCGCCGCGAAGGCCTCATTGGTCGGCGCGAAGACAGTGAAGGGGCCGGCGCCCTGGAGCGTGTCGACAAGGCCGGCGGCCTTGACCGCGGCGACCAGCGTGGTGTGGTCCTTCGAATTGACGGCGTTCTCGATGATGTTCTTCTTGGCATACATCGGTGCCCCGCCGACCATCGGATTGGCGGCGTAGGCGACGGCGCCGAGCGCGGAAAAGCCGAGCGCGGAGGCAAGCAAAAGGGTGGCGAGTTTACGCATGGTGTCAGTCTCCTCGGGTTTTTCTTCCCATCCTTGGGAACGCGAGGAGATACGGGCTCGAAAAAAGTAAGTTTCACGACCGTTGCGAGATTTTTTTCTTGCTCGATTTATTTCACCTGCGCTATCCGTGACGGCATAGGACTTTTCTCATCCGCCATAGGTGAGAGATAAAACCCTTTTTTTCTTCTTTGGAACCGCGTCGCCTGGGATCAGATGCCCTTCAGGTCACCCGCGGCGACGACCGGACCGGTCGGCTGGCCGGTCGGCGAACCGCCCGAAGGCTCGAGGCTGACGGCGAGCACGGCGCCTTGCGCGAGTTTCTGCTGGACGGCGGGCGCGACCGGCATGCGCGCGGTCTGGCCGGCCGGGATGACGCCCATCGAGACCGGCGCGTTTTTGCCTTCGATCATCCACAGCTCGAAATCCTTGCCGGCGCCGCGCTCGCCGGAGACCAGCGACAGGCCGACTTCATGGCGGGCGGCGTCATAGACGGCAAGGTATTTGACGTTGCTGTTGTCGGCGGCCAAAGACGCCACCAGCCTGGTCTCGGGCGGGCGGACCGGCGGATTGACGTAAGGCAGGGCGACATAGACGGCCAAAGCCGCAATCGCGGCGGCGGCGAGGCCGCGCCAGAAGGCAAGGCTCGTCCACAGGCTACCACTCGGCGCGCCGGATGTGGAAGCGGACGATGCGAACAGGCGGCGGTCGATCGCCGCCTTGACCGAAGCCGGCGGCTCGACCGCGGCGTAGGCAGCGGCCATCGGCGCAAAGTGCACCTCCCAGGCATCGACCAGGCGGGCAAGGGCCGTCTCGGTGTCGATGCGACGGGACGCGATCTGCCGCTCGTCGGCTGGCAGGACGCCGAGAACGTATTCGGCGGCGAGCAGGTCGTCGCCTCCGCGTTCCGGTCCGTTGTCTTCCGCCAGCGTCATCTTTCCAGGCATTCCCTCAGTTTGAGCAGGCTTCGCCGCAGCCAGGTGCGCATCGTGTTCAGCGGAACCTTGAAGCGCTCCGCCAGCTCGGCATAGCTTTCGCCGCTCAGATAGGCGCCCCGGACGGCCGCCGCCCGGTCTTTCTCCAACTCGTCAAGGCAATGGTGGATGCGTTCGGTCTCGCCGCCCGCGACAGCCATGGCCTCAGGTCCCGGCGTCGGATCGGCGACGTCGAGAGCTGCGTCGATATTGGCGGAAGGACTGCGCCGCGCCCTGATGCGATCGATCGCATGGTTGCGCGCGATGGCCACCAGCCAGGAAATCGGGCTCAGATCGGAAACCGCGAAACGGTCCGCTTTCGTCCAGATCTTGACGAAGACTTCCTGCAGCGCTTCTTCCGCATCACCCCGGTCCCTCAAGACACGAAGGCAAACGCCGAAAAGTTTCCCGCTGGTCTGCTTGTAGAGCAGATCGAACGCAGCCCGGTCCTTCATCGAAGTCCGGACGATCAGCTTGCTGATGTCCTGAGGCCCCATGGCGGCAAATTAGAAGATTGCGATTTAATTGCAACGGGCCGACCAGTCCGCCGAAGATTGCCGTACCGTGAGTTCTATCGAATCCCGATTTCGATTTGCAGCTTCATGCGATAGATTTTGGCAAAAGAGGGGGGCGGCGATGTCGATCGAGCGCGTGCTTTGGGAACAGGATGCGACCGGACTTGCCGAGCTCGTCCACAAAGGGGAAATCTCGCCGCTGGAGCTGGTCGACGCGGCGATCGCGCGCGCCGAGGCGACAAGGCCCGACATCAACGCCATCGCTACGCCGCTTTACGACGCCGCGCGGGCGCGGGCCAAGACCGTCGACCGCACGCTGCCGCTGGCTGGCGTGCCCTTCGCGCTCAAGGATCTCGGCATCGGCCTCAAGGGCGTGCCGATCCATGGCGGCAGCCGCATCCCACCGTTCACAGCCGATTTCAACTCGGTGATGGTCGAGCGCTATCTCGCCGCCGKCCTGATCCCGATCGCCACCAGCACCTCGCCCGAGCATGGGCTGAGGCTGATGACGGAGTCGGCCCGCTTCGGCATCACCCGCAATCCCTGGAACACCGGCCATACCACGGGCGGCTCGTCCGGGGGCGCCGCCGCGCTGGTGGCGGCGGGCGTGGTGCCGGCGGCGCATGCGTCCGACGGCGGCGGCTCGATCCGCGTGCCCTCCGCCTGCAGTGGGCTGGTCGGCCTGAAGACCTCGCGCGGCCGCGTGCCGCTGACGCCGCTCGTCAGCGAAAGCTGGTACGGCATGGTCGTCGATCACGCCGTCAGCCGCTCGGTGCGCGATACCGCGCTGCTGCTCGACCTCACCCATGGCGCCGATCCGCTGTCGCCTTACGCAGCACGGGAGCCGAAGGGGTTCTTCGCGGTCGCCGCGGCGCGCGACCCRGGCAAGCTCAGGCTCGCCGTCTACCGCAAGTCGCCGCTCGGCCTGCCGATCTCGGCCGAGACGCTCGCGGCGCTCGACACCGCGGTGGCGTTGGCGCGCGAAGGCGGCCACACGGTGGAGGAGATCGAGCTGCCTTTCATCGGCCGCGACTTCATCGCCGATTTCTGCCGGAGTGTCGCCTCGGCCGTCGCCGGCACGCTGCGGGGCGAGGCGCAGCGCGTCGGCCGGCCGGTGACCGGCGAGGTCGAGCGCGCGACGCGTGTGCTTACCCGCCTCGGTGAAATGCTGTCCGCCGGCGAAGTCTATGAAAGCGTGCAGCGGCTCAACGCCACGGCGCGGCGGCTGATCGAAGAGACGGCGCGTTTCGACGCCGTGCTGATGCCGATCATCGCGCATCCGCCTTTGGCCTGCGGGTCGATGGACCCCAAGGGCGCCGACGAGTTCCTCGAGAACGTGCTCGACAAATTGCATCTGACGAGCCTGCTCAAGGTCAAGTCGTTCTTCGGCCAGCTGATGGACAAGAGCCTGTGGTTCACCCACTGGCCGGCGATCCAGAATGTCAGCGGCCAGCCGTCGATCGCGCTGCCGGTGCATGTCACCGAAGCCGGTCTGCCGCTCGGCATCCAGGCCGCCGGCCGGCCCGGCGACGAGGAGACGCTGCTGTCCTTCGCCGCGCAGATGGAAAAGCTTTCAGGATGGCTGGAACGGCGGGCACCGCTCAAGGTGCCGGCTTAAATCGCATAGGGCGTTCCCCTCTCCGTCTCGGCTTCGCCGAGCCACCTCTCCCCCACGCACACATCTTCTGTGACTGGCGCGCCCGGGCCTCGGCTTGATTGCCACGTGGTTCCCCCAATCCGTCGCTGCTTCGCAGCGCCACCTTTCCCCCCTCCGGAGGGAAAGGAAGGGAGCCTTGYTGGAGGAGCGTTGGCGGCAAAAAGCTTGGCGCCCTTCCTCTACCCCGTCGATCGGGGGAGAGGTGGCTCGGCGAAGCCGAGACGGAGTGGGGGTCGACCAGCGCTACATGGGACAATGCATGCGCCAAGCAGCCATGCACGCTATCGCCAAAGACCAGCCGCTTGGAAATGTGTGCATGCCGTGGCCCACAAAGTGAGCCGCGAAGCGGCCGGAGAGGGGGCTAGCGCCGCCATATGTGGTTACATGGCTTGGTCAGCGCATGATTTCATCTTTGTGACCGCAAAGCCGTTTGCGGCCTGCGGCAATTCCCGCTAAGACCCGGCCGTCCTTTCTAGAAGCCGGGATCACATCGATGACGGACGTCGCCGCCAACGCCGAAATGCAGGCCGCGCTGCTCTCGCGCGCGCTGCCTTACATGCAGCGCTACGAGAACAAGACGGTGGTGGTGAAATATGGCGGCCATGCCATGGGCGACACCGAGCTCGGCAAGGCCTTCGCCCGCGACATCGCGCTGCTGAAACAGTCCGGCGTCAACCCGATCGTGGTGCATGGCGGCGGGCCGCAGATCGGCGCGATGCTCACCAAGATGGGCATCGAATCCAAGTTCGAGGGCGGCTTGCGCGTCACCGACCAGAAGACGGTCGAGATTGTCGAGATGGTGCTGGCCGGCTCGATCAACAAGGAGATCGTGGCGCTGATCAACGCCGAGGGCGAATGGGCGATCGGGCTCTGCGGCAAGGACGGCAACATGGTGTTCGCCGAGAAGGCGCGCAAGACCATGATCGACCCGGATTCCAACATCGAGCGGGTGCTCGATCTCGGCTTCGTCGGCGAGCCGGTCGAGGTCGACCGCACGCTGCTCGACCTTCTCGCCCGCTYGGAGATGATCCCGGTGCTGGCGCCGGTCGCGCCGGGCCGCGACGGCCACACCTACAACATCAACGCCGACACGTTTGCCGGGGCGATTGCCGGCGCCTGCCGCGCCTCGCGCCTGCTCTTCCTCACCGACGTGCCCGGCGTGCTCGACAAGGACAAGAAGCTGATCGACGAGCTGACTGTCGCCGAGGCCAAGGCGCTGATCAAGGACGGCACGGTGTCGGGCGGCATGATCCCGAAGGTCGAGACCTGCATCGAAGCGATCGAGCGCGGCGTCGAGGGCGTCGTCATCCTCAACGGCAAGACGCCGCATTCGGTGCTGCTCGAGCTCTTCACCGAGCACGGCGCCGGCACGCTGATCGTGCCGTAACCAGGCAAGCTCACAGCGCTATCATCAGCCGGCTAATCTTCTATCTTCCGACAGGCGCTGCCCTTCGATGACGGGCGCGACCGGCTTTCGTGCCGGCCGCCGGACAATCATGGATTCCTCCTCGGCGTCCTGCGGCGCGCCCCAGAACTCGGCGAGCGTCGGGCCATCCGTGACGCGCCGGTCGCGGGCCAGAAACCCCCAGACTTCGCGGAACCAGACGCGGCGGCCCATCTTCGTATACCAGCGCATCGAATGGCGCTGCTCGGGATCGGGGTGGAACAGGATGCGCGCCAGCGCCTTCGGCCGCGACTGCACGGCGACCTCGATCAGCTTGACGGCGAAGAACAGCATCCACGGCTTCAGCCGGGTCATCGCCAGAACCTGGTGCTTGTAGTCCCAGAGGCGCATGTCCTTCTGGATCACCTTGCGGTCGGCGGCGATACGGAAGAACGGCGTCCAGCGATGCGGCGTGACATAGAGCGCCTGGATCTGGTCGGGATCATAGGCGATGAGCTGGCGGAAGCCGCGCCAGAGATCGCGCAGGGTCTCGTCCTCGAARCCGGCCACCCAGGTCGCCATCGACAGGATGCCGTGCCGCCTGAGCAGCCGGATCGCTTCGCGGTCGGATTTGGTGCTGCCGCCCTTGCGGATCAGCGACAGCGTCTCCTCGTCGGTGTTCTCCATGCCAAGCAGCCAGCGGATGACACCGGCCTTGCGATAGAGATGCAGGCTATCGGCATCGCGCACGATGTCGTCGGCACGGGTCGAGCCGACGATCAGCACCGGCACATTCTCGGCGATCATGGCGTCGAGAAAGGCGCGCCAGGCTTTCTTAGAGGAGGTCGGGTTCTCGTCCGCCAGAYTGATCAGCTCGACRCCGTGCTCGCGATAGAGCCAGGCGATCTCCTTGGCGAACTTTACCGGGTCGCGGTGGCGCCAGCGGGTCCAGAAGCCGCGCTGGCCGCAATAATTGCACAGATGCGGGCAGCCGCGCGAGAACTGCATGACCACGGCCCGCTTGCCGCCCCAATAGGAGTAGCGGCGATGATCGATCAGCTCCCAGCCGACGCGATAAGCGTCGAGATCGGCAATGGTCATGGCCGGCTGCGTGGCGACCGGATGGCCGAGGTCATCGCGATAGGCGATGCCTGCGACGCTTCCCACCGGCTGGCGCATCTCGATCGCCTCGACCAGCGCCGTCGCGGTCGCCTCGCCCTCGCCGCGCACGATGAAATCGAAGACGTCGGTCGCCGCCAGGATGTCGCGCCAATGATAGGTCGGGAAGACGCCGCCATAGATGACGATGACGTGCGGCGCGCGGGCCTTGATCATTTCGGCGATCCGCAGGGACGTCGGATGCGCCGAGGTCGACCCGGAATGGCCGATCAGGACGAAGTCAGGATCATTGCCCAGGGCCTCATCGACCAGCGCGGGAAGCGGCATCGGCCCGAACTCGGCGTCGACGAGGCGCACCCGATGGYCTGAATCGATCAACGGACCGCCGATCGCCAAAAGCCCGAGCGGCGGCAGATGGTCGTCGGGCACGCGGCTGCCGATTGCGGTGTGCGGCGGGTTGATCAGCACGATGTTCATGGCGGACCTCCATATTGGGTCCGCTTGTGCTAGAGGCCGATGCCGAAGCCGCCTTGGCGCGGTTCAGCAGTTTCCCCGCAGCTTTTCGGGAGAATCGCCCGATAGGCTCAGTAGCTAACGCCGCAGATGGCTCAGCGGCACGTGGCCGGGACCCTTGATGTTCTGCAGCACCAGTTGCGTGTGGACGTCGCGCACGCCGGGCAGCCGCATCAGCCGGTGCATGACGAAGGCGTTCAAATCGTCCACCGACGGCACCATGACATGCAGGAGGAAATCGTGATCGCCGGTCATCGTCCAGCAGGACGAGACCTCGTCCATGCGCTGCACGGCGGCGATGAAGCTTTCCGGCGAGCCATCGCTGTGGCTGACCAGCCGCACCTGGATGAAGACCTCGACGGTGAGGCCGACGGCGCGGCGGCTGAGCACAGCGGCAAAGCCCTTGATGATGCCGGTTTCCTGCAAGGCCTCGAAGCGGCGCGCGCAAGGYGTGGTCGACAGGCCGATCTCCTGGGCCAGCTCCGAGACGGGCTTGCGACCGTCGCGCTRCAGGATGTCGAGCATCTTGATCYCGAAATCGTCGAACTGAGGCATATTTTCTCGGTCTCGCATGGGTCTGAGTGATTTTACCTCAAAATCAGCAGACGAGCTACAAAACAGGCTGATTTGCCTCAGCGATCGCTCCTACACTCGCTTCCACAATCCGCGGATCATGATCTTGAGGAGGATATGATGACGATCAGCGTTGCCGATTACGCCGCCGAATGCGCGGCGCAGGGCCTTCGCGGCGACTATTCGGTGTGCCGCAGCGATTTCACCGTGGCGCAGGGCTACGACTATTCCGCCGAGGAACAGGCGGTGTGGCGCACGCTGTGCGACCGTCAGACGAAGCTGACCAAGAAGCTCGCGCACCATTCCTATCTGGATGGCGTCGCCGCGCTGGGCCTGCTCGACCGGATCCCGGATTTCGACGAGGTCAGCGAGAAGCTCACCAGGCTGACCGGCTGGGAGATCGTCGCGGTGCCCGGCCTGATCCCGGCCGGCCCGTTCTTCGACCATCTCGCCAACCGGCGCTTCCCGGTCACCAACTGGCTGCGGAAGGAAAAGGAGCTCGACTACATCGTCGAGCCGGACRTGTTCCACGATTTCTTCGGCCATGTGCCGATCCTGACCCAGCCGGTGTTCGCCGATTTCATGCAGATGTATGGCCAGAAGGCCGAGGACATGATCGCGCTCGGCGGCGACGAGATGATCACGAGGCTCTACTGGTACAGCGCCGAATACGRCCTCATCCAGGAGCCCGGCCAGCCTGTGAAAGCCTTCGGCGCCGGGCTGATGTCGTCCTTCACCGAGCTGCAATTCGCGGTCGAGAGCAAGGACGCCCACCATGTGCCGTTCGACCTCGAGACGGTGATGCGCACCGGCTATGAGATCGACAAGTTCCAGCGCGCCTATTTCGTGCTGCCGTCCTTCGATGCGCTGCGCGATGCTTTCGCCAAGGGCGACCTCGCCGGCATCGTCTCACGGTTCAAGGGTCAGCCGGCGCTCGACCCGGYAACGGTGTGAAGTCGGTTTTCGCCCAACCGACAATCGGGGCGGTTCAGTTGCCGGAAGGTAACTGGACCGCTTTGACCTTTTGCAATTAGCTCCCCAGCACTGGGATTTTGACGGTTGGCTATGTTTTGCGTCGGCGGGCGGCATGCCTTGACGGTTGGCCGAAACACCCATCGCGATCGTCATCCACGGGCGGAGCAAGGAGCGAAGCGACGCGCGCAGACCCGAGGATCCATTCCGTGACGCGTGAGCGCTGCTGCGGTGCAGAATTCTGCTCCGCAACGTTCTTCGATCAAAGTCACGGAATGGATTCCAGGGTCTCCGCGACGCCGCTTCGCGGCTGCTCCGCCCTGGAATGACGACGTTGGAAGGCTTTAGCCATCCCCCAGTGTTTGCAGCGATTTCACGGAACGGTGAAAATCGTGCCCGTCGACAAACGGCAACCTTTCAAAATCCTGCGCTAAAACCTCTCGTTATGCCTTATCGGGCTCGGCCTTGATCCTGGCCAGCTGCTCGCTCTGCAGGTCGAGCGCGGCGTTGATGAAGCGCAGCACGGTCGCGAGTTCCGCATCGCTGAAGCTCGCCACCACCTTCTCGCCCTCCCGCGCGATCGCGCCGTAGTAGCGCTCCGACAATTCCCTGGTCAGGTCGGTCGCCTCGATCACCACCTTGCGCCTATCCTCCAGGCTGCGGGTGCGGGTGACATAGCCGCGCGCCTCCAGCCGGTCGATCAGGGCCGTCACCGCCGCCGGCGTCAGTCCCGTCGCCGCCRCCACCGCGCCCGCCGATTGCGGTCCGGCATAAAGYAGGCTGAGGCAATGTCGCTCGGCCGCGATCAGCCCGAGYCGCGCGCCCACMGCTTCGTCATAAGCCTGGGTGGYGTCCTGCCAGCGCATGACAGCGAGCCCGACGTCCCGGATCATTTCATCGCGCTTGGTGCTTGACGAATTTATTTCGATCATCTAACTATCGACTTGTCGAACATTCAGATTATCGTATCAATATGCGATGACGCCCTTGCAAGACAAGGGCAAAGTCGCCGACAAGGAGTGAACAATGAGCCTGATTCAACAGCGCACCCCTCTCTCGAACGAGGAGGAATACAAATACGCCAAGCTGGCGATGGAATGGTATGGCTGGGGCTCGCCCATCGGCCTCGGCATCCTGTTGGTGGCGCTTGCCGCCGCGGCCGTGCTGGTGCGCATCRCCGTCTACGGACTGTAAGCGAGCTCGCAATTTCCCCCAAAGGCGCGCCAGGGCGGCGCCGGTTGCCGCTCCAGGCGCCGGCGCCGCCGGCGTTTTTGACATCAGACGGCGATCACCTTGCTCAGATGCTCGCCCAGGCGGCAGGCGAGCGCGGTGATGGTGGTGGTTGGGTTGCACTGACCCGACGTGCAGAACACCGAGGAGCCGCCGATATAGAGATTGTCCATGCCATGCACCTTGCAATTGGCGTCGACGACGCTCTTCAAGACATCGGTGCCCATACGGGTGCCGCCCATATGATGGTGGCCCGCCGTCTCCTCGTTGGTCGGATAATCGCCGCCATTGCTGATCCACTCGTCGATGCGGACACGGCCGAGATTCTTCTGCGCCAAGGTGGTGCCGAACAGCCTGAGGCCCTCCAGCAGGGTGCGGCGCTCGAGCGGCGACTTCTTCCAATGCAGTTCGATGYGCGGCACGCCGGCGTGATCGACGTCGGTCTTCGACAGCTCGATCTGGTTCGAGGCGAGCGGCGCCTGCTCCCAGGCAACGTAGAGCTGGGCGGCGCAACGCAGCCTCTGGTCCAGCTGGGTCGACATCCACTCCGCCATGTTCGGCGCGGTGCAGGCAAGATCGGCGATCAGCTTCTTGACATTGGGATAGGGGCTCTCGATCAGGCGGATGCCGAAATTCATGATCTGCAGCCGCTCCATCGCGGCAAGCGTCGGCGAGAAGAAGGCTTCGTTCGAGGCGTCGACCTCGAACTCCGAATAGTTGGCAAGAATGGCGTTGCCGCCCTGGAAGGTCGGATGTTCCATCCAGTAGCGACCGAGCGCTGCCGCATTCGGAACCACRCCGCCATTCGAGCGCTCGTTGGACCACAACAGCAGCCGTGAGTTCTCCAGCCCGCCGGTACAGGTGACGAAATAGTCCGCGCTGAAAGTGCCGGCGTCCTGCCCGTTCGACCATAGCTTCGCACCGGTGACGCGCCTGCCGTCGCCGGTAAGCTCGGTCGCATAGGTGTTGAGCACGACGGCGATGTTCTTGCTCCGGTCGAGCTCGTCGGCGAATTTCTCGCCGAAACGAACCGCGGGGCTCTTGATCAACTGCACCCAGCGTATGTCGTCCGAAACCGGCACATCGGGGCGGAAATCGGGAAGCTCGAGGATGTCATGGACTTCGCCAAGATAGGGCTCGATGTCGGCGCGGCTGATCGGCCAGCCAGTGTCCGGCGCCCAGGCCTTGGGCTCGAAATCTTGGYTGTCGAGCACGCGGCACCAGCCGGCCCAGTGGTTGGACGAGCCGCCCATGAAGCGCAGCCTGGTGATATCGAGGTCGAAGTAGAAATCGCCGACCGTCTTGCCGCGGTAGAAATCCTGCGACTCGTCGCTGAATTCGCGCGAGCCCGCCTCCAGGACGACGACCGGGATGCCGGCGGCGCCGAGTTTCCTGGCGATCGTCGTGCCGGCGGGACCGGAGCCGAGGATGCAGGCCTTGGGTTTGAAGCCGGCCTGCTTATAGGCTTCGTAGCTGTCGAAGATCATGCGAGGTCGCTCCGCCGCAGGATCCAGCCATTGATCTCGACGATTTCATCGGGGTCGATCTCGCCATGGTTGGCAGAGGCCGTCTGGTTGCGGAACAGCGACAGCGCGGGYAGCGCGATCAGCGCCTGAACGATCGCGCGGCGCGACATTTTGCTTATGAACCTGCTCATGACACGCCTCTCGATAGGGCCTCGATCCACGCATGCCGTTCCTGAACGGCACACATGCTGCCGAGGAAGCCAGTTTCGTGCCAAAGCCAGGTGAAAACCGCGTTACACGAGGAAGTTTAGTGCGGTTGAATCTGGACATGGTTAGGGCTTTCCTAAAGCGCGTCGCGCTGGACCCGACTCAGGCGCCACGCTTTTGAGTCCTTGTTTTGACGCATGTCATTGTCCCAAAACCGCTGCGCACTTTTGGCGACATGCACGACGCCTGCGGCGAAGCTTCAAGCCGCTTCCGGAAGCTCGCGGTCGAGGATCGAAAGATTGCGGCCGCGGTTCTTGGCCTCGTAAAGCCTGCGATCGGCGGCGCGCATCAGATCGGAAACGGTCGCGCTCTCGCCGCAGCTTATGCCGCCGATCGAGACGGTGAGCGGCACGGTGCGTTCATCGACGGGGCGGAAACGGATCAGCTCGACCTCGCGGCGGATRCGCTCGGCGACATGCTTGGCTTCCGCTTCGCTGGCGCCGACCAGGAAAGCCGCGAACTCCTCGCCGCCGATGCGGCCGAGCACGTCGCCGCTGCGGATGCCGCGCTCGATGGCGCCGGCGATCAGAAGCAGCGCTTCGTCCCCCGTCAGATGACCGTAGCTGTCATTGATCCTCTTGAAGTGATCGGCGTCGATGATCAGCAGCGCGCCGCGATCGCTCTTGCGCCGCGACCCGTCGAGCGCGGCAAAGAAGGTTTCGCGGTTGAGCATGCCGGTCATGTCGTCGCGGCTTGCCTTTTCCGACAGGCGCCGGTGCGCCGCCGCGAGCTGCGCATGGGCCCGGGCAAGCTCGCGATGGGCGTTCTGCAACCGGTCGCTGTGCCAGAAGCTGCCGGCGCTGGCGGCCCAGGCGAGCACGAGCGGGCAGACCGTCGACGCCAGCCAGACGGTGCGGCTCATCGGAAAGCCCATTGCCGGAACCACAATCATCGTCAACAACAGCGAGACAGCGACCGAGGCGAACGCCACGGCAGCGGCCTTCAGAAATATGCGACTCATCATTTGCTCCCAACGGAGAGCTTCTGTGCCAGCAAGCGTTAAAGGCGACCTTTCCGAGACTTTTAAAATTTGAAATGAGACGCCATTTTCACACTTCGTGACGCGCATAAGTTGTGGATAAAATCAGCGCCGGCATGCCATAAGAAAACCATGACAACGACACCCGATCCCGCCCGCTTCGCCCATGTCACGGACTGGGTGTTCGACCTCGACAACACGCTCTATCCGCATCACTCGAACCTGTTCGCGCAGATCGACGTGAAGATGACCGCCTATGTCGGCGAGCTGCTGACGCTTTCGCGCGACGAGGCGCGGAAGCTGCAGAAGGAGCTCTACCTGGAATACGGCACGACGCTGAACGGGCTGATGAAGCGGCACGGYATCGACCCCGACGATTTCCTCGAGAGGGTTCACGACATCGACTATTCGCGGCTGGTRCCGGATCCGGTGCTGGGCGCGGCGATCCGCCAGCTTCCCGGGCGCAAATTCATCTTCACCAATGGCGACCGCAGGCATGCCGAGCGCACCGCGCGCCAGCTCGGCATACTGGAACATTTCGACGACATCTTCGACATCGTCGCGGCCGGGCTGAACCCCAAGCCGGAGCGCCAGACCTATGAGCGTTTTGCCGAATTGCACTCGGTGACCGGACACAATGCGGTGATGTTCGAGGATCTGGYGCGCAATCTGGCCGTGCCGAAAACGCTTGGTATGACGACCGTGCTGGTGGTGCCGCGCAATTTCGAGCCGACCTTCTCGGAGATCTGGGAACGCGACCCGGCAAACGAGGACGACGTCGATTTCGTCACCGACGACCTCGCTGCCTTCCTGACCGCGATCGTCGACGTGGTGGCCTGAGTTCTGTTTGYGTTGGCTGGCGGCATGCCTTGGCGGAAGCCTGGGCGACACGCGCTAGACTAGTCGAAATCCGGAATCGTGCCGGGCGGCAGTCCCAGCCGGCCGTTCAGCTCCTTCAAAAACCGGCACAGGCCCGGATTGCCTGCGGCTRCCTGGCCGTTGCCATTGCCGTCGGACGAATAGCCGTTGCCATGGCCATTGCCGCAATTGGCGTTGCCGTTGAAGCTGCCGCCGTTGAAATTACCGCTGAAGCTCCCGGCATTGCCATTGCCGTTGAAATTGCCGCTGTTGCCGTTGCCATTGAAGTTGCCGGTATTCCCGTTGCCGTTGAAATTCCCGGTATTGCCAAGGCCGTTGGTGACGCCGGCGCCGATCGGAAGGTCRGAAAACCTGACCAGGGTCGAGGCATCGGCGGCCAGGAACGCGGCAAGCAGCGTGCCGAGCGCAAGGCCGTTGCCRTCAAGCAGCCTCGCCGCAACCCGGCGCTTGCGAKGCCGAACGGACGCAGGTGATCTCAAGCCGGTCATCAGTGGTTTCCCCGRCCGTTGTGATTGCCGTTAAAGGCGCCGACATTGCCGTTGCCGTTGAACGAGCCGCCGTTGAAGTTGCCGTTGCCGGCGCCGATGTTGCTGTTGCCGTTGTATTGGCCGGTGTTGGAGTTGCCGTTGAAGGCGCCGATGTTGCCGTTGCCGCTTGTCGGCGAGGTGTTGTTGTTGCCGTTGAAGGCGCCGACATTGCCGGTGCCGCTGTTGAAGGCGCCGACGTTGCCGGTGCCGCTGTTCTTGTAGCCGACATTGCCGCCGAAATTGCCGAGCGGGTCCATGCTCCTGACGTTGGCGCCGATGGCTTGGCCGTATTTGCCGACCGCTCCCTGGACGGCCGACATGCCGAAGGCCTGGCTGCCCGTCGCGGTGTCAGCCTTTGCCGCGGTTGCGCTCAACAATCCCAGGCATAGCGCCGGCCCCAGGCTTAGCACCGGTATGACGTAGCGTTTCATCTGCGGACTCCTTCCATGGCTTGGTTTTTGAATTGGGCTTTTGAAATCGGGACCTGCTTCAAAAAATGATTGGGCTTCGAAAAGGACTGGGACCGCCGGCGACATTCGCGATAGCCTTGCGCGGGGGACGGGCGCTTGGCTCGGCGGTCCCAGAGCCATCAGCGTCTTGCCAAACCAAAGCTTGGCGACACTGGCGGTTGGACGGCGCTAGTGGTTGCCGTTGCCGTTTCCGTTGCCGTTGCCGGCGCCCCAGTTGCCATTGCCGTTGGCATTGCCGTTGCTGATGCCGAAGTTGCCGTTGCCGTTGATGTTGCCGTTGCCSAGGCCGAAATTGCCGTTGCCGTTGCCGTTGCCGTTGGCGGCGCCGGCATTGAGGTTGCCGTTATAGTTGCCGTTGAAGGCGCCCATATTGGCGTTGCCGTTGCCGTTGCCRTTACCGAGGCCGAAATTGCCGTTGCCGTTGAAGTTGCCGTTGAAGGCGCCGGTGTTGGCATTGCCGTTGCCATTGCCGTTGCCGACGCCGACATTGCCGTTGCCGTTACCGTTGCCGCTACCGACCGAAAATGCGGATGCCGAACCGGTCAGAGCCGACAGGACGGCCGCGGCCAGGATGATCTTTCTCATGACGTTCTCCTTGGTTTGCGTTGAGCTTCCCGGCCAATTCAAGATGACCGGGAGGACGCTTCAAGGATGCACGCTGAAACAGYGCCGATGAATTCGGGCTGATCGGCAGGTGCCGTCGGTTTTTCTTCTGATCCCGGTGTCRGGAAAAGTTGAAGGGATGGGGAAAAAACTGACAGGCATAAAGGCATATGCCGGGTGTATATTGCGCGCACATTCATGCCTTTTCTCGCCGACCGGCGGGTGGCTTGCGACCCCCGCGACGGCAATGGGAAGAGAAGGGTTGATGTGGGCGGGTATGACCATAGGCAAGGACGACAAGGCCCTGYGCCGTAAACTGGCGCGGCGTTTGATCGCCGTGCAAGAAGAACAGCGCCTGCGTCTGTCGCGCGAGCTGCATGACGATCYGGGCCAGATGCTGGCCAGCATCGCGCTGGAGTTGCACAACGTCCGTGCAGGCTCCCGGGAACTGGACGATCGCCTCGCGCGCGCCACCGTGCTCGTCGACCAGTTGAGCGCCAAGGTGCATGACGCAGCCTGGAGTCTGCGGCCCGCGGATCTTGACCGGCTTGGACTTCGCGCCTCGGTCGAGGATCTGGCCACCATGCTTTGCGCGCAGCTTGGCATTTCCTGCGACGTGGATCTCGAAGCCCTTTCGAGTCCGCTTCCTCGTGAAATCGCCCTGACTCTTTACCRCATTGCGCAAGAGGCCCTCACCAATGTCGGCAAGCATGCCCAGCCGAGCCGCGTCAGCGTGACGGCGCACATCCACGACGACCGGATGCGCCTGACGATCGAGGATGATGGCCGCGGCTTTGACGGCGGCGCCGAACCTGGCCCGGGCCATCTGGGGCTTGCCGGGATGCGGGAGCGCCTCGCGCTGGTGGGAGGCGAATTGACCATCGAAACCGCCATGACGAAGGGGACCACCGTTTACGCGGACGTGCCTTTGGCAGGTTGAAGGGGGATGAACGGCAGCGCTTTTCAGCGACAATGCGATCAGGCGGGGAAATGGCGGCGGCGGCCATTGGCCTGTTCGAGCTTCCGGCAAGTGTTTGTTTTTGCGTGGTTCCGGATGGAAAACTGCCGTGCAGTTTTCGCAGAAATTCATCTAAGTGAAGCGCTGCACATCCCGGACATTACGCCACGGCTTACAATCCGGCATCATTGGGTTAGGCGGGGGATGGCTTACCCGTTGCGGCCGTTAAGGCTTGTTGAGACATACGGGCGTCCCGCGCCAGGCGGGGCAGTTGCCTAGACCATCAAGGACAAGAGGGACCCTTTCCGCGTGACAGGGCCTTYGACAGACTGATGGAGGTTAAGGTGCACTGCAGGCGGATATTCGTGGTCGACGACCACCCGATCATCCTGTCCGGGGTAGGGGCAATGATCAACAGCCAGGACGACCTGACGATCGTCGGGCTTGCCAGGAATGCCGAAGATGCCCTTGAGGGGATCGGCAAGACGCTGCCCGATGTCGCCGTGGTCGACATTTCGCTTCCGGGCGTCAACGGGGTCACGCTGATCGAGCAGCTCGGCGAGCGCTTTCCCGAGATCAGCTGCATAGCGCTGACGGMGCATGAGGACCCCGGCTGCCTGCGCCAGGTGCTGGCGRCCGGCGGACGCGGCTTCGTGGTCAAGCGGTCGACCGCGACGGACCTGCTGCAGGCCATTCGCTGCGTATTGGCCRGCGACAATTATGTCGATCCGGCGCTTGCGGCGCGCATATTGAGCCCGCGCAGCGCCCCGCAGGGCGATCCCGGCAATCTCAGCGAACGGGAACGGTCGGTCATCCAGCTGGTGGYGCTCGGCTATAGCAACAAGGAAATCTCGTCCCGGCTCAACCTCAGCATAAAGACGATCGAGACCTATCGCACCAGGGCAACCGAGAAGCTCGAGCTGCACTCGCGGGCGGCCATCGTGCGCTTCGCGCATCTGAACGGCTGGCTGGCTGAGCTGCCGATATAGGCGGGCCGTGYCGTCCCGGGAACTGAAGAACTGAGGAACTGAGGAATTGAAGAATTGAGGAATTGGAGAATTGAAGAAAAAGGGCGTCCGAATCGTTCTTCATTTCTTCATTTCTTCAGTTCCTCAGTTCTTCAGTTCCTCAGTTCCTACTCCCCCAACTTGTAGAAGCGGCGGATGATGTCCCAGGCCTCGTCCGCCGTGTCGACGAAATCGATGATGTCCTGATCTCCAGGCGAGATCGTGCCCTGCTCGGCGAGGAAATCGAGATCGATCGCMCTTTGCCAGAACGCCTTGCCGAACAGGATGACCGGCACGCGCTCCATGCGCCCGGTCTGGATGAGCGTCAGCGTCTCGAAGAACTCGTCCATCGTGCCGAAGCCGCCCGGGAACACCGCGACCGCCTTGGCGCGCATGACGAAATGCATCTTGCGGATGGCGAAGTAGTGGAAGTTGAAGCAGAGCTCCGGCGTGACATAGGCGTTGGGCGCCTGCTCGTGCGGCAGCACGATGTTCAAGCCGATGGACGGGGCGCCGACGTCGTCGGCGCCGCGGTTGCCGGCCTCCATGACGCCAGGCCCACCGCCGGTGACGACGACATACTCGCGATAATAGGAGGTGGCCGACTGGCGCGAGCACAGACGGGCGAATTTGCGCGCTTCCTCGTAATATTTGCTGTTGGCCTCGAGGTTCTTCTTCTGCGTCTCGTTCTTCGCCGCCCAGGCCTCGCCGCCCGGCTCCGGCAGGCGGGCGCCGCCGAACAGGATGACGGTCGAGCGGATGCCGCGTTCGGCCAGGATCATCTCCGGCTTCAGCAGCTCGAGCTGGAGCCGCACGGCGCGCAATTCGCGCCGCGTCATGAAGTCGGGATCGTTCCAGGCCAGCCGGTAGGTTTCGGCACGTGTCTGCGGGGTATCCGGCACGCTTTTCGAGCGCTCCAGGTCCTCGTCCGAATGCGGCAGCGGCGTCCACCCTGCCTTTTCCATGGGAGTCATCGAATCCACCCGTCCAATTCCCTTACTTGCGCCGTCCCGTGACGCTGGCGCGATTGACCCCCATTAAGCCTTAACATAGGGTCCGCGCGACTTTTAAACAGGTTAAGGCTGAGCGCCTTAACAGCTTGGTAATGGAGCGAAATCATGTCGAAGCCCGATCTGGCGAGCCTCGAGGAGACCATCGAAAAGGCCTTCGAGGGGCGCGACGCGATTTCGACCGCGACGCGCGGCGAGACGCGCGTCGCCATCCAGGAGGCGCTCGACCTTCTCGATCGCGGCGTCGCCCGCGTCGCCGAACGGCGGGACGACGGCAAGTGGCATGTCAACCAGTGGCTGAAGAAGGCGGTGCTGCTCTCGTTCCGGCTGAACCCGATGGAGATCATCAAGGGCGGCCCGGGCGAGGCCGTGTGGTGGGRCAAGGTGCCGTCCAAGTTCGACGGCTGGAGCGCGGTCGATTTCGAGAAGGCCGGCTTCMGCGCCGTGCCGTCCTCGGTGGTGCGCCGCTCGGCCTATGTCGCGCCGGGCGCCGTGCTGATGCCGTCCTTCGTCAATGTCGGCGCCTATGTCGATTCGGGCACCATGGTCGACACCTGGGCCTCGGTCGGCTCCTGCGCCCAGATCGGCAAGAACGTGCATCTTTCCGGCGGCGTCGGCATCGGYGGCGTGCTGGAGCCGATGCAGGCCGGCCCGACCATCATCGAGGACAATTGCTTCATCGGCGCGCGCTCCGAAGTGGTCGAAGGCTGCATCGTGCGCGAAGGCTCGGTGYTCGGCATGGGCGTGTTCATCGGCCAGTCGACCAAGATCGTCGACCGCGCCACCGGCGAGGTTTTCTACGGCGAAGTGCCGGCAAACTCGGTGGTGGTCGCCGGATCGCTGCCGGGCAAGCCGCTGCCGAATGGCGAACCGGGTCCGAGCCTCTACTGCGCCGTGATCGTCAAGCGCGTCGACGCCAAGACCCGTTCCAAGACCTCGATCAACGAATTGCTGCGCGATTGATCCTGCCTAAAGCGCGTCGCGATCTTTCAGATTCGCCCCCTGCGCTTTAGGTTTTGATCTTGCGCATGTCTTTGTCCCGAAACCGGTTCCCACTTTCGGGAGTCATGCTTTGACGGAGCGGGCGCGATTGTCTGAAAGATCGCAATTCCTCTGGGTGTTCTTCAGTCTTTCGGGGCGGCTGAGCCCGGTCGCCTATGCGCTGGCCGGGGTCTTGCTGGTGCTTGTCCAGTTTTTCCCGTTCTACCAGTTCGCGCGGGTTGAGCTGAACACCGCCGCCAGCCAGAACTGGGCCATGGTCTGCTGGGGGGTGCTGCTGATCTCGGCCTGGGCCACCTTCGCCGTAACGGCAAAGCGCTTCCATGATTTCGGCAAGCCGACCTATTTTGCGCTGATCTCGCTCATCATCGGRCCCATCCTGCTCGTCATCCTCGCCTGTTTCCGCAGCGATCCCGGGCCGAATCGCTACGGCAGGCGCACCAACGCGCCGGGCGATAGCTGACACGGCCATGCGCTACCRCACGCTCGATCCGCAACTGATCATCGAGACGGCCGAAAGGCTGGAGGGGCGGATCGGCGAACGCTTTCCGGAAGCCGGCCTGCGCGGCGTCTCGGCCGAGCTGGTGTCGCTGTCGCGGGACCTGGCCAGGGCCGCCAAGGAACTGGAGGCGCCGATCTGGTGGCTGCGCGGCGTCATCATCGCCGCCTTCGTCGCCGGCGTGGCGGTGTTCCTGTTCGTCGGCACGATCCTGCCGCTCGACCGCATCTCCGGCGCCGACGACGCCGTGCAGTCGATGCAAGGCATCGAGGCGACGATCACCACCGTCATCCTTGCCGTGCTCGGGTTGCTGGCGCTGGTCCGCACCGAGGAGCGCATCAAGCGCAAGAAGGTGTTCCGCCAGTTGCACGGACTGCGCTCGCTGATCCATGTCATCGACATGCACCAGCTGACCAAGGACCCGGCGGCGCTGGCGGCCGACTTCAAGCCGACCGCGCACTCGCCGCAGCGCATCACCAATGCCGCCGACCTTGCGCGCTATCTCGACTATTGCTCGGAGATGCTGTCGATCGCCGGCAAGATCGCGGCGCTGTTCGCGCAATCGGTCAATGACGACGTCGTCATCGACGGTGTCAACGATATCGAGAATCTGAGCTCCAACCTGTCGCGCAAGATCTGGCAGAAGATCACGCTGATCAAGGACCGCCGTTGACGTTCCGCGCCATCAGCTTCGGCGGACCGCGCTTTTCCGCTTCCGCCTGACGTATAAGCGCGGCGACGCGTTCGTTGACCGGCGTCGGAGTGYCGGTTTGCCTGGCCAGTCGAATGATGGCGCCCTGCAATTCCTCGATCTCGGTCGGGCGGCCGCGCTTGAGATCGTCCCACATCGACGAGCGCGCCTGAGGGTCGATCGCCAGCATGCGGCGCGCCAGGAGGCCGAACAGCCAGTCGGGAAGCCRCAGCACTTTCGGCAGCAGCGCCGGCGGCAGGCCGGTGATGCGCGCCGGCGCGATGCCTGCGGCCTTCATCGCGGCGAGCGCCTCGTCGATCTCAGCGGCGAGGATGCCGCGCCAGCTTCGGTCGGCCAATTGCCTTGCCAGCGGCAGGTCGGAGAGCGCCACCAGCGCATTGTTGAGGTTCATCAGCAATTTGCCCCACTGCACCGCCTTCATGTCGGCGCGCGCTTCGACGGCGAGCCCATCGACGTCGAGCAGATCGACGAGCCCGTCGACGCCGGCATCGATCATCACCTCGCCCTGGCTGGCGCGATGCACGTGGAACGGCGGCTCGCCGTCCGCAGATTGGACGACGTTGAACATCACCATGCCGGTCAGCACCCGCCGTCCCGGGAGCGCGGCGCGCAACCTGTCGGCATTGTCGACACCATTCTGCAGGCTGACCACCACCGCATCCGGGCGCCCATGGGCGCCGATCAGCCTGCCCATCTCCGCGGTCGCGCCGCTCTTGACCGTCACCAGGATGACATCCGCGTCGGGCAGCGCCGCCGCCGGATCGTCGGTGACGGCAGTCGCCTGCGCCGCGAGGYGACGGTCGCGGCCATCGAGATCGCTGATGCGCAACCCGCTTTCGCGCAGCGCCTCGACGATGCGGCCGCGACCGAGGAAAACCACTTCGCGTCCGGCGAGAGCCAGGCAGCCGCCGACATAGCATCCAATACTGCCGGCGCCGGCTATCGCAATGACGCTTGTTTCACTGGCCATGCATTCGTCCTCGCTTGGCCCACGACTTGCTATGATGATGCATGTCGTTCTCCCAGAACCGCCGCACACTTCTGGGCGACATGCATTTATACGCCATGAAAACCATATTGTCGGCGGCATGACCGGCGATCATCTGCCACCGTGACACGACAGACGCTTTCGACTATCRCTTTGCCCATGACATTGCCGACCGATCCCGCCGCGAATCTTGCCGCCCTGATCCACTGTCCTTCCGTGACGCCCGCCGAAGGCGGCGCGCTTGCCGCGCTGGAAGGCATGCTGACGCCCCTCGGCTTCTCGGTCGAACGCCCGGTCTTCTCGGAAGACGGCACGCCGGACATCGAAAACCTCTATGCGCGGCGCTCGGGCAACGGCCCGCATCTGATGTTTGCCGGCCATACCGACGTCGTGCCGGTGGGCGACGAGGCGGCCTGGACGCACCCGCCCTTCGCCGCCGAAATCGCCAATGGCGAGATGTATGGCCGGGGCGCCGTCGACATGAAGGGCGGCATCGCCTGCTTCGTCGCCGCGGTGGCGCGCCATGTCGAGAAAAATGGCGGCCCGAAAGGCTCCGTCTCGCTGCTCATCACCGGCGACGAGGAAGGACCGGCCATCAACGGCACCACCAAGCTGCTCGACTGGGCGGCGGCCAAGGGCGAGAAGTGGGACGCCTCGATCGTCGGCGAGCCGACCAATCCGGACGCGCTCGGCGACATGATCAAGATCGGCCGGCGCGGTTCGCTGTCGGGGAGCGTGACCGTGAACGGGCGCCAGGGCCATGCCGCCTATCCGCAGCTTGCCGACAACCCGGTGCGCGGGCTGATGAGCCTCGTCGACGCGCTGCTCCATCCGGTGTTCGACAAGGGAACCAGGGATTTCCAGCCGACCAATCTGGAAGTGACGTCGATCGATGTCGGCAATCCGGCGACCAACGTCATCCCGGCCAAGGCGACCGCCACCTTCAACATCCGCTTCAACGACACCTGGGACGCCGAATCGGTGCAGGCCGAGATCCACAACCGGCTCGACCAGGCCRCCGGACGCAAGAAGTACCGGCCGGGCAAGAAGACGCCGGTCGACTACGAGCTCGTCTGRCGCGACCGGCCGAGCCATGTCTTCCTGACCCGCGACGACAGGCTGATCGACACGCTGAGCAGCTCGGTCAAGGCGGTGGTCGGCAAGACGCCGGCGCTCTCCACCTCCGGCGGCACGTCTGACGCGCGCTTCATCAAGGATTATTGCCCGGTGGTCGAGTTCGGCCTGGTCGGCAAGACCATGCATATGGTCGACGAGCGCGTCGCCCTTGCCGATCTAGAGACGCTGACGCAAATCTACGAACGCTTCATCGAAGACTGGTTCGGACAGGGCCTTTCGTGACCATGCTTTCGGCGGACGAAACCTACGCTTCGCTGGCCGGCGCCTGGMGGCTGATGTTCGGTAAGGCCGACGGGTTGCGCCTGCTCGACCTTTCGGCGGACGGTTTCTGGAATTCCYTTTTCGCCATCATCGTGGCGGCCCCGGCGCTGATCGTCGGCTGGGTCGGGATCGCCAACGAGATCGGCGACCCGGACGCCTTCGCTGGACGCCTCGGCATGCTGATCCGGCTGGCGACGGTCGATCTCGGCTCCTGGGTGCTRCCGCTGGTGGCGCTGGCGCTGGTCGCGCCGCGTGCCGGCATCGGCGGCCGCTTCGTCCATTATGTCGTCGCCTCCAACTGGACGTCGGCGATCATCGCCTGGCTGATGCTGCCCTCCGCGCTGCTCAGGCTCTTCCTCCCCTCCAGCAGCGAGATCACCAGCCTGGTGTCGCTGGTTCTGTTCGCCCTGTCGATGGTGTTGACCTGGCGCATGACCAACGCAACCATCGGCAAGGGCGCCGCGGTGGRCACGGCCGTGTTCGTCGGCATGTTCATCGCCTCGCTRCTCGTCCTGTTCGGCCTGCAGGCGCTGCTCGGCATAGACATACCGGACAGCCCGACGGGTTAGGTGTCGGTAGCGGATTTGCCGGACGCCTCGGGATAGTCCACTCCGACGAGAAAAAGCCCGTCCGGCGGCGCCACCTGGCCGCAGGCGGCGCGGTCGCGCGCTTCGAGCGCCGCCCTGAGATCGGCGGCGCCCCAGGAGCCGTCGCCGACGCGCCTCAGCGAGCCGACCATCGAGCGAACCTGGTTGTGCAGGAAGGAGCGCGCCGAGGTCCGCACCTCGATGAAATCGCCATCGCGGCCGACGTCGAGGCGGTCGAGCGTGCGGACCGGGCTTTCGGCCTGGCACTGGGTGGAGCGGAAGGTGGTGAAGTCATGCTTTCCAAGCAGCACCTTGGCCGCCTCATRCATGGCCTCGGCATCGAGCCGCTTCGGCACCCACCAGACCTTGCCCTTTTCCAGCGCCGGAGGCGCGCGACGGTTCAAGATGCGATAGAGATAGTGGCGGCCGGTGGCGGAAAAGCGCGCGTCGAAATCGTCGGCGACGACAGCCGCTTTCAGGATGGCGACGCGCGCGCCGRTCGCCTGCAGATGGGCATTCACCGCATCGCGCACCTTGTCGCCCGGCCACGCCTTGGCGAGATCGACATGCGCCACCTGGGCGGTGGCGTGCACGCCGGCATCGGTGCGGCCGGCGGCACGTATCCTTAGGCCTTCACCGCAGAACTTCTCGATCGCCTGCTCGATCGCCTGCTGCACCGAGGGCTGGTCGGCCTGATGCTGCCAGCCCGCGAACTGGCTGCCGTCATATTCGATATCGAGCCGAAAACGCGGCATGTTCTGCGGTCGATCCGCGCTCGCCTAAGCAGCGAGCGCGGTGAAGGCCGAAGCGTAGACAAGCCTGCCGGTCTCGGGCGCGTCGGCCCAGGCCAGGGCCTGCAGCGCTTCGCCCTGATACTCGCTCTCGAATCCGGCAGCGCGGGCATGGGTATAACCGAAGCGGCCGTAATAGACCGGATCGCCCAGGACCACGGCCAGCGTCTCGCCGGCCTCCTTGAGGCGGATATGCGCCTCGCGGATCAGCGCGCCGCCGATGCCGGTGCCGTGGAAGGAGGGCTCGACCGCCAGCGGCGCCAGCGCGACGGCCGCGAAACGCTTGCCGCCATTCTGCACGTAAAGCCTGGAGAACAGGATGTGGCCGACGACCTGGCCGTCTTCTTCCGCCACCAGCTCGACAACGGCGTCGCCGCCGGTAACCAATGCGTCGACCAGGCCGGCTTCCGCCTGCTGGCCAAAGGCATGCTCTTCGACGAGGCGGATCGCCTCGCGATCCCGCGGCGTCGCCGCGCGTATCGACATCATGCTCATGTGAGTTTCGTTCCTTTTTCGATCTTGGCTCCGCGCAGAAACTCCTGCGCGGCGGCAGGCTTTCCGCCCGCCCGTTGAACTTCGACCAGCCTGACCGCGCCCGACCCGCAGGCGACCGTCAGCCGGTCATCGAGAATTCCTCCCGACTCGCCGACGCCATCCGAGAGCGTCGAGCGAAGCAGTTTCAGCCGCTCCATGCGGCCGCCAATTTCGACCTCGCACCACGCGCCCGGGAAGGGCGAGAGGCCGCGAATGTGATTGTGGACTTCGCCAGAAGGCCGCGTCCAGTCTACGCGTGTCTCCGATTTATCGATCTTTCGGGCGTAGGTCACCCCTTCCGCCGCCTGCGGGGTAAATGTCAGACAATTTATCCCCAGCTGCGCGAGCGCCTCGACCATCAACGATGCGCCCTGAGCCATCAGGCGGTCATGCAATTCGCCGGCCGTCATATCGGGTGCGATGGCGCATTTTTCAACCAATGCCACCGGTCCGGTGTCCAAACCCTCTTCCATCTTCATGACCATCATACCGGTTTCGCTATCGCCGGCCATGATCGCGCGCTGGATGGGAGCAGCACCACGCCAGCGTGGCAAAAGCGAGGCGTGGCCATTGAGACAGCCGAGCCTTGTCGCCTCCAGGACCGCTTTCGGCAGCAGCAATCCATAGGCGACGACGACCGCGACATCGGCCTGCAAGCCGGCAAAAGCCTGCTGCTCGGCCTCGCTTTTCAGCGATGTCGGCGTGCGCACCTCGAGCCCCAGCCGCTCGGCTTCGCGCTGCACCGGGGACGGCGTCAATTCCAGCCCGCGCCGACCGGCTGCGCGCGGGGGCTGCGTGTAGACGGCCGCGATCTCGTGGCCGGCCTCGGCGATGGCGCGCAAGGTCGGCACGGAGAAATCCGGCGTGCCCATGAAGATGACGCGAAGCGGCATGAGGTGCTGCGATCYTGTTTTGCGGCTAGGGTCAGGTGCTCGCGTGGCCGAAACGGCCCCTAACCCACCATCTTGCCCGGCGCCTTGTCCTTGGCGAGCTTCTTGAATTTCCGCACCACCATGTCGCGCTTCAGCTTCGAGATGTGGTCGATGAACAGCACGCCGTTGAGATGGTCGATCTCGTGCTGCAGGCAGGTGGCCATCAGGCCTTCCGCCCGCATTTCCTGCAGCTTGCCGTCGCGGTCGAGATATTTCACCCGCACCGAGGCCGGGCGCTCGACCTCGGCGTAATAGTCGGGGATCGAAAGGCAGCCTTCCTCGTAGACGGAACGCTGGTCGGAACTCTCCAGCACCTCCGGATTGATGAAGACATGCGGCTGAGGCTCCTCGCCTTCCTTGGCGAGGTCGATGACCAGCAGCCGCCGGGGTTCGCCGACCTGGATCGCCGCCAGCCCGATGCCCGGGGCGTCATACATGGTCTCCAGCATGTCGTCGGCTAGCTTGCGCAGATCGGCATCGACGCGTTCCACCGGCTTGGAAACCTGGCGCAGGACGGGATCGGGAAGGATGATGAGCGGCTTGATCGACATGGCGTCTCACCTAAGACCTCGCTTGACTAGCGTCAACCGGGACAGCTTCGACCTGTTCACGTTTTGATCTGTGCCAGGAGGCCGAATCGGTTATGCTGCGCATATGAACGACATGACCTCCATCCTTTCGCAACCGGTCGCGCGGCTCGGCGCCTCCACGATCACGCTCGGCCACGCGCTCGCTTTCACCCTCGTCCTGTTCGTCGTTCTCTTCGCGGCGCTGGTCATCGCCTTGTGGCGCGCGGCCACAGCGCGCGCGGCTGCCGCGGCGGAAGCGGCCGACCACGCCCGCGACACCGAGGCGCGCATCGCCGACGTCCTGCAGGCGCAGGCCGAGATGCAGGGGCGCATGGGCGCCATCGCCGAGGTGTTCGGGGCGCGGCAGGCCGAGCTCACCCAGTCGCTCGGACAACGGCTCGACGCCATGACCGGGCGCCTCGGCCAGACCATGGCCGAACAGACCAAGTCGACGCATGAGAGCCTGGCCAAGCTGCAGGAGCGGCTGGCGGTGATCGACACCGCGCAGGGCAATATCCAGTCCCTGGCCGGCCAGGTCGTGCAGTTGCAGGCGATCCTCTCCAACAAGCAGACGCGCGGCGCCTTCGGCCAATCGCGCATGGAGGCGATCGTCGCCGATGGCCTGCCGCACGGCACCTATGAATTCCAGGCAAGCCTTTCCAACGGCAGCCGGCCCGACTGCCTGGTGCGGATGCCGAACGGCGCGCCGATGCTGGCCATCGACGCCAAGTTCCCGCTGGAAGCCTGGAACGCCATCCGCGCCGCCGAAGGCGCCGACATGCAGAAGGTTGCGGCGCAGGCGTTCCGGCGCGACATCGAGGTGCACATCCGCGATATCGCCGAAAAATACCTGATCCAGGGCGAGACGCAGGACACCGCCTTCATGTTCGTGCCGTCGGAATCGGTGTTCGCCGAGATCCACGAGAATTTCGAGACAGTGGTGCAGAAGGCGCATCGCGCCCGCGTCGTCATCGTCTCGCCGTCGCTGCTGATGCTGTCGATCCAGGTGATCCAGGCGATCCTCAAGGATGCCCGCATGCGCGAGCAGGCGCATCTGATCCAGGGCGAGGTCATCCGGCTGATGGAGGATGTGGCGCGGGTCGACGAACGGGTGCGGCGGCTGCAGACGCATTTCGGCCAGGCGGCGCGGGACATAGACGACATCCTGGTGTCGACATCGAAGGTGACCAAACGCGGCCAGAAGATCGAGGCGCTGGAATTCGCCGAGGGCGAAACCGAGGCCGCGCGAAGTGCGGCGCCAAAGGCCGATGCCGGCGCGCGGGTGGCCGATTCGAAGACCGGCCAACTCAGGCTGCGGGTCGTCGAAGGCGACGAGTAGCCGACGGCGTCACCGTCGCCAACCTTGTCTCCATGACATTTTTTCGTTGGCGCGCCACGGTCTTTTGCGTGCACCATGGGCGATCCCGTTCCCGCAAGGCCCTCGCCCATGACCACCCTGCCCGGCATCTCAGACATCCGCGCCGCCGCCGAGCGGCTTTCCGGCCTGATCGTCGAAACGCCGCTGATCGAATCGCCGGAGCTCAACAGGCGCCATGGCGGCCGCATCCTGTTCAAGCCCGAGACGCTGCAGCGCACCGGCTCCTTCAAGATCCGCGGCGCCTATAACAAGCTGTCGTCGCTCAGCGAGGAGGAGCGCGGCCGTGGCGTCGTGGCCTTCTCTTCCGGCAACCATGCGCAGGGCGTAGCGGCCTCAGCCGCCATGTTCGGCGTCAAGGCGGTGATCGCCATGCCGGCCGACGCGCCAGCGCTGAAAGTCGGCAATGTCCGCAAGATGGGGGCGGAAGTGGTGCCGTTCGACCGCTTCAAGGACGACCGCATGGCGGTCGTGCGCCCCTATGTCGAGAAGGGCATGGTGCTGGTGCCGCCCTTCGACGATCCGGCTATCATCGCCGGCCAGGGCACAATCGGCCTGGAGCTGATGAAGCAGGCGAAGGCGCTCGGCGCGGCGCTCGACGCCGTCGTCGTGCCTTGCGGCGGCGGCGGCCTGTCGAGCGGCATCTCCGTCGCGGTCAAGGACGCCTCGCCGCGCACCGCCGTCTGGGCGGTCGAGCCCGAGCATTTCGACGACACGCGCCGCTCGCTGGCCAAGGGCGAGCGGGTCGCGAACGAGCCCGGCCACTCCTCGATCTGCGATGCGCTGCTCACCACCGAGCCCGGCGCCATCACCTTCGAGATCAACCGCCGCAATCTCGCCGGCGCCATTGCCGTCTCCGACAAGGCCGCCGCCCAGGCGATGCGCGACGCCATGGCGTATCTGAAGCTGGTGGTCGAGCCGGGCGGCTGCGTCGCGCTGGCCGCGCTCTCATCCGGCGAGATCGACCTCGCCGGCAAGTGCGTCGCCGTGGTGCTGTCGGGCGGCAACGTCGATTTCGGGACCTATGCGGAGATCATGGCGGCGGCGTAGGCGCTGCGGCGCAAGCAAGAAAACGTCGCGATCCTTCACACCCCCCTCTGTCCTGCCGGACATCTCCCCCGCAAGGGGGGAGATCAGCTGTCGCCCCCGATTTCGCCAATCACCAACGTTGCAGAAAGAGCGGCGCGGCCGATGCTGCCAATCTCCCCCCTTGCGGGGGAGATGCCCGGCAGGGCAGAGGGGGGTGCTGTCCCGCCAGCGTCAAAAACTTTCCGCCATGCTTTGCTCAATCCAGCGTGCGCCTGAACCGCACCAGCGCCACACCTGCAAACAGCGCCACGAACACCACCAGCCAGCCGATTTCCGTCGCCACCGCGGGCAGCTCGGCGCCCTTCAGCATCACCGCCCGCGTGATGCGCAAAAAATGCGTCAGCGGGAAAATCTCGCCGAAAGTCTGCGCCCAGCCCGGCATGCCGCGATAGGGGAACATGAAGCCGGAGAGCAGCAGCGATGGCAGGAAAAAGAAGAAGGTGAGCTGCATCGCCTGCATCTGYGAGCGGGCCATGGTCGAGATCGTATAGCCGAGCAGCACCAGCGAAAGCACGAAGACCAGCACCGAGGAGAGCAGYAGCGTCAGGCTGCCGACGAAGGGGATGCCGAACAGGAGCTTCGCCGCCACCAGCACCACCWCCACCTGCACGGCGCCGACCACGAGGTAAGGCAGCACCTTGCCCAGCATGATCTCCAGCGGGCTTGACGGCATCGCGAGCAGGTTTTCCATCGTGCCGCGCTCGGTTTCCCGGGTCAGCGCCATTGCCGTCATCATCACCATGGTCATCTGCAGGATGACGCCGAGCAGGCCGGGCACGATGTTGTATTGCGAGACGCCTTCCGGATTGTAGCGCCGGTGCACGACGACATCGAGCTGGCCGCGCGCCGCTTCCCTGGCCGCGTCCTGGGTGCCCTGAGCCCTGAGCAGCGCCTGGCTGGCCACGGTGCCGAGCGTCGAGATGGCGCCGCTGGCAACGGACGGGTCGGTGGCGTCGGCCTCGATCAGTATCTGCGGATTGTCGCCGCRCTCGACGCGGCGCGCGAAATCGGCGGGAATGGTGACGACGAAGGAGACATCGCCGCGCGCCATCAGGAATTCGGCTTCCGCCGCACTTTGCGCCACATGGTCGAAGCGGTAGTAGCCGGTGGTCTGCAGCGCCGAGACCATCGCCCGCGTGTAGGGACCGCTGCTGGTCGCCACCAGCGCCGCCGGCAGGCTCTTCGGGTCGTTGTTGATCGCAAAGCCGAACAGCACGAGCTGCATCAGCGGCACACCCAGCATCATGGCGAAGGTGATGCGGTCGCGCCGCATCTGGATGAACTCCTTGATGAGCAGCGCGCCCAGCCTGGCGAAGGAGAAGACCGCGTTCATGCCATGTTGTCCTTCGAGCCGGACATGAACTGGATGAACACATCCTCCAGGCTGGTCTCGCCCGGCGTCACCGTCACGTCCTTGTGCTCCTTCTCGACATCGGCGAGCGCCTTCTCGAGCGCCGCGTTGTCGGAGCCGACGACATGCAGCGTCGCGCCGAACGGCGCCACCTGGTCGACGCCCGGCCGTCMCTGCAGCGCCTCGGCCACCTGGTCGAGCTTCGGCCCCTGCAGCACGAAGGTGGTCAGCCCGGCATTCTTCACCACCTCGTCCACCGTGCCGGTGGCGAGCATCTTGCCGTAGGAGATGTAGCTGATGCGGTGGCAGCGCTCGGCCTCGTCCATGTAATGGGTGGAGACGAGAACGGTCAGCCCGCCGCCGGCCAGCCGATGGATCTCGTCCCAGAACTCGCGCCGCGCCTTCGGATCGACGCCCGCCGTCGGCTCGTCGAGCAGAAGCAGCTTCGGCTTGTGCATGATGCAGGCGGCCAAGGCCAGCCGCTGTTTCCAGCCGCCGGAAAGCGTGCCGGCCAGCTGGTTGCGGCGGCTGGCCAGGCCGAGTTCTTCCAGCGTCCTCGCCACATGTTGCTCTACCGGCTTCAGCCGGTAGAGCCGCGCCACGAATTCGAGGTTCTCGCCGATCGTCAGATCCTCGTAGAACGAGAATTTCTGCGTCATGTAGCCGACCTCGCGCTTGATCCTGAGCGCGTCGGTAAGGATGTCGAAGCCAAGCACCGTGCCTTCGCCCTCGTCCGGCGTGAGYAGTCCGCACATGATGCGGATGGTCGTCGTCTTGCCCGAGCCGTTCGGCCCGAGGAAGCCGACGATCTCGCCTTCGGCGACCGTCATCGTCACATGGTCGACGACGGTCTTGTCGCCGAAGCGCTTGACCAGGCCGCGGACGTCGATGACGTTCATTGCCCGATATCCGCGAGATCGACATCGACGATCTGGCCGGGCTGCAAGGGTCCCGCATCGCCCTCCGGCCGGGCCTCGACGAGATAGACCAGCTTCTGCCGGTTTTCGAGCGAGTAGATCACCGGCGGCGTGAATTCCGGATCGGGCGAGACATAGCTGACGCGCGCCTTCAGCCCCGCCCCGCAGCCGTCGCAATGGACGTTGAGCTCGGTGCCGACCTTGACCGACGAAAACGCGCTTTCCGGCACATAGACGCTGAGCTTCACGGCGCCGTCCGGCAGCATCGAGATCACCGGCGAGGTCGGTCCGGCGGTGTCGCCGGGATTGCGGATGACGTCGTTGACGCGGCCGGGCGACGGCGCCGTCAGCACCCGCTTCGACAGCCGCMACTCGGCCTGCCGCAAGCTCGATTGCGCCTGCTTGACCTGGTTGTCGGCGGCCTTGATGGTTTCGGGCCGCGCCGRCAGATTGCCGACGGCGAGATTGGCCTCCGCCTGGCCGACCTGAGCATTGGCGGTTTCCAGTGAGGCCGAGGCAGTGTCGTAATCGGCCTGGGTGYCGGTGCCGCGCTTATAGAGGTCGCTGGCGCGGTCATATTTGCGCTTGGCGTCGGCGGCCTGGGCTTTGGCCATGTCGACCTCGGCCTTGAGCACGGCGATCTCCTCGGGACGCTTGCCGACCTGCAGGTCGGCAAGCTGCGCCTGGGCCTGCGCCAGCGCGGCCTCGGCCTGCGCCACCTCGATCCTGGCGTCGGCGTCTTCCAGCGTCGCCACCGCCGTGCCGGTCTCGACGCGGTCGCCGCGCCTGACCGTCACCGTCGCCACCTGGGCCACTTCGATCGGCGCCATCAGCACATATTCGCCCTCGACATAGCCGACAGCCAAGGGCGCCGCCGGCGCGCAGGCGCCGAACAGCTGGGCCGCGAGYGGCAGCGAACAGAGAAAGCTCATGATTTGTCCTTCTTGCCGGCGCGTGYATCGCGTGACGCCAGCATTGCCCTGAGATTGCCGGTCGTGRCCGCCACCACCTTGGCGGCCTCCTCATTGCCGATCTCGCGCCAGCCCATGCGGCGCATCACCGCCTCGCGGCCGATGCGGAAATAGATGACCTKGCCGATCATGGTGAAGACGGTGAGCTTGGTCGCCTCGCTCTCGGCCGGCTCGCCGGTCRCCTGCTCCCAGATTTGGCACAGCCGCCGGTGTGTCGGCTCGAACACGCCGGCATAGATGCGGTCGAGCGCGGCAGTCGGATGCGAGAGCTCGCGGAGTACGAATTGTACGATCTCGCCGGCCTGCGGGCTGACCACGACGAAACCCACCATCCGCTCGAGGGCGGCGAAAAGCTGGGCCCGTGCGGCTTCGGGGGTTGCCGGGGCGGCCGCCTGGGTTGCGCCCAGCGCCTGGCCGGCGATGCCCTGGATGGTTTCGACGATAAAGTCAGCGGCGGCGGCGCGCAGGCCCTCCTTGCCGCCGAAATGATAGGCGATCGAGCCGATATTGGCCTTGGCTTCCGCCGCGATCTCACGCGTCGAGGTACCGTCGAAACCCTGCCGTCCGAACAGTTTGAGCGCCGCGTGCACCAACGCCATTCGCGTCTGCTCGGCGGTGGTCGCTTCGCGCTGTTGCCTTTTTGGATCCGGTTGCCTCTTCATATCAGAAACTTTAATCAATCGATTGATTAAAGTCAAATTTGACCTCTGAGTCGGCTTGCCTTCTCGACCCCCACAGGCTTTAGTGCGCGGCCATGGGCAAGGAAGTCGAGCGTAAGTTCCTGGTCTCCGGTCCGGCATGGCGCGACGAGGTCGAGGCGGAGATCCGCATTCGCCAGTTCTACGTCGCCGCCCAGCCCGGCCGCACGGTGCGTGTGCGCATCAGCGACGGGCGCTCCGCCAAGCTGACGCTGAAGTTCGGCGTCAGGGCGCGCGAGCGCGACGAATTCGAATATTCCATCCCGCTTGCCGAAGCCCAGGAACTGATGGCCTTTGCCATCGGACGTGTCATCGAGAAGACACGCCACCATGTTAGACACCGCGGCTATCTCTATGAAGTCGATGTTTTCGGCGGAAAGCTCGCGGGGTTGGTGATCGCGGAGCTGGAGACGCCGGAGGACGTATCTGACGAAATGCTGCCCGACTGGCTCGGTCGCGAGGTCACCGGCGAGTCGAGATTCTACAACGCGTCGCTGGCCCTCGGGGGGATTCCGGAGATCGCCGCATGAGCTTCCGCATCGATCCGCGCCTGCCGCTGACCGGCGAGGTCAGGCGCATATTGGCCGACGAGATCGGCAAGGCAATCGGCCATCTTGAGGCGGCTCGCGAGAAGCCGGAGCAGGGGCTGCATAAATGCCGCAAGCGTCTGAAGAGTGTGCGCGCCTTGCTGCGCCTGGTTCGTTCCGGGGACGAACCGTTCTGCCAGACCGAGAACGAATGCTACAAGCAGGTGTCGGCGCTGCTTGCCGGACCGCGCGAGGCGACTGCCTTGATCGAGACTGTCGACCGCCTGGCTGACGCCTTTCCGGAACAATCCGCGGGCGGCGGTCTGGACGCCGTACGCGAGCGGCTGGTGCTGCGCCAGCACGAGCTCCATGCTGGTCCCGGCCTCGACGCCGCCATCAGTGCGGCCATCGCCGCGTGCCACGAAGGCCTGGAGCGCACCGACAGGCTGGCCCTGCCCGATCAGCCGGAACAGGCGGCCGATATCCTGGCCGAAGGCGCCCGCGCCACCTTGCGCCGCGCGAAGAAGGCGCTGGACAAGGCGGATGCGCGCGGCGAGGCCGACGATTTTCACGATCTGCGCAAGGCGGCCAAGACGCATTCCATGCATCTGTCGCTGCTCGGCCGCTTGTGGCCGACGCCGATCAAGGCGCGCCGCAAGGCGGTCGACAGGCTCGGCGAACTGCTCGGCGAACTGCACGACGTCTTCGTCATGCGCGCCCTGYTCGACGCCGAAGGCGAGCCGCTCGGCCCCGCCGACGAGACGAAGCTTCTGCGCAAGCTCTTGAAGCGCTCAGAAAAGAGCCTGACCAAGGCCTGCCTTGCCGATGCCGCCGAACTGTTCGGCGACAGCCCCAAGCGCTCGGCCAAGAGGCTCGCCCGCAAGGCGCGCGGCGATCTCGCCGCACCCCAGGAAGAAGCGAAAGCGGCGTGACGCCAGCCTTACCTTCTCCCCTTGCGGGAGAAGGTGGCCGCGAAGCGGCCGGATGAGGGGTGCTCCAGGGAATGAGGCGTTGGCGATTGCGGTTTTGGACGAGCGCTTCGGCCAAGCTGGAACACCCCTCATCCGTCTCGGCGCTGCGCGCCGATCCACCTTCTCCCACAACAAGGGGAGAAGGAGGAGCTACGCCGGCAGCGCCCGTCTTTCCTTCGCCGCCCTTGCACCCGCATCCCTCGGGTGCGGCCCGATCGGCATGATCGCCGGAAACGGCGTTGCGCCGAAGGCAAAGGTCCATTTGTAGCCGACCAACTGATCCTCGGGCGTGGTGTGCTGGTCGTGATGCGCAAGCAGCCTGGCGCGTTCGGCGAGGTCCTCGGCTTCGCGGCGCAGCATCTCCGCGGTTTGCGGCCGCATGCGCCTGGAAAAGCTGATGAAGGTCGCGCCCTCTTCCATATGGCCGAGCGCCCAGCCGACGAAGTTCTTGTTGGTCATCTCGAAATGCGGCTTCAGCGGCCCCTCGAAATCCCACTGGATCGGCGTGTCGACCAGCAGCCTCGCCGACAGGCCGCGCCCCAGCGCCACAAGGCCCAGCTCCTCGAGGTCGCGCAGATAGAGGAACATCGAGGCCTCGCTCAGACCTTGCGAGCGCATGATGCCTTCGGCCGTGAATTTCTCCGACAGCATGATGAAGACGAAGAGCAGCGCCGGCCGCGCCGCCAAGCGGCGCTCGATCTCGGGCGAGACGCGGTTGGCGGGACCCGGCCCGCGATTCATCGCGCCGAGCACGTTCTCCAGCTCGACATCGGCCGCTGCGCAGATCTCCATCAGCCGGTCGAGCTTGCAGTTTCGCTCATGGAAGATGCGCTTCACCGTCGGCTCGGAAACACCCATGCGCTCGGCCAGCGTCCGGTAGGTCAGGCCCTTGGCCTTCAGCGTCCGTTTCAGCGCCTCGAAGATCGGCCCGTTCATGGAATGCACCTCATTCGCGCGAATTCGTATCGGTTTTTGATACTAGCGTCGATCCATCTTTCCGAAAAGTATCGAAAAATCTAGCTCTCCCCCATCACCACAGGAGAGCATCATGAAGACCTTCATAGCTTCGACCGTCATCGCCGTCGCCGGCATAGCGGCGGCTCCGGCCGCGCAGGCCGGCGAGCTCTGGCGCGCCACCGGTTTCGAGCAGCCGGAATCGGCGCTTGTCGATGCCGCCCATAACCGCATCGTCGTCTCGAACATCGTCGGCAATCCCGGYGCGGCGGACGGCAATGGCTACCTGTCGCTCCTGTCGATGGACGGCAAGATCATCGCCCGCCACTGGGTAGACGGCATGGACGCGCCCAAGGGCATGGCAATTTCCGAAGATAGGCTCTACGCCGCCGACATCACCAAGGTCCGCGTCGTCGATCTTGCCAGCGGCAGACTGGTCGAGACCATCGATGTGCCCGGCGCGGTGTTCCTCAACGATATGACTGAGGACAGCGCGGGCAAGGTCTATGTCAGCGACATGCTGGCCGACACGATCTACCGCATCGACGGCGACAGGCCGGAGCCGTTCGTCAAGGATGCGCTGCTCGCCTCGCCCAACGGCGTGTTCGCCGATGGCGACAGGCTGATCGTCGCCTCCTGGGGCGCGGGCATCAACAAGACCGATTTCAGCACCGCCAAACCTGGCGGCCTGCTGTCGGTCGATCTTGCCACGAAGAAGGTCACGCCGCTGCCGGGCGCTCAAAACTTCGCCGACCTCGACGGCGTCATCGCCATGGGCGAAACCATCTACGCCACCGCCTACATGACCGGCACGCTCTACAGCTACAAGCCCGGCGGCGCGCCGACGGCCGTGGCGCAGTTCAAGCCGGGCAGCGCCGATATAGGCACGGATGGTGAAAAGATCTTCGTGCCGCTGATGGGCGAAGGGGAGGTCGTGGCGCTGACGCTGGATTGAGCCAGGCCGAAGTGAATAGCGCCGCGATCCTTCACACCCCCCTCTGCCCTGCCGGGCATCTCCCCCGCAAGGGGGGAGATTGGCAGTTTCGCCGACGGCACCCTTTTACGACGTTKGCGATTGGCGAAAGCCTACGCGACATTTGATCTCCCCCCTTGCGGGGGAGATGTCCGGCAGGACAGAGGGGGTGCTGTCCCGCCAGCGTCTCGGATCTCGGCACTGCAGCGGCAAGGCGAAATTTGTCGCCGCCCCCGATCGCGCTTGGACCGTCACATCGGCGGCGCTGCCATCTGGTTGCGCCGTCCGCACCGGGATATCCGGCCGCAATGAGCGAAGCCGCGAAGACACCAAACCTGACCGGCGCCCCGACGATCCCCGTGCTCATATGCGCGCTGGCGATCTTCCTGCTGTCCGGGATGGACGCGGCCATGAAGTCGCTCGCCATCGCGGTCGGCGTCTACAACACGCTGTTGTGGCGGAGCGTGGTTGCCACCTTGGTCGCGGGCGCGGCATGGTCGGCGGGGTCACGTTCGAAGCCCGCCCTTCCGGTGCTGGGCCTGCATGCGCTGCGGGCCGGGATCGTCGGCGTCGTCCTGGTCTTGTTCTTCTGGGGCCTGGCCAGGCTGCCGATCGCCGAGGCGATCGGGTTGAGCTTCGTCGCGCCGCTGTTTGCGCTTTTCCTCGCCGCATTGCTGCTGGGCGAACGCATAAGGCGGYAGGCGGTCTGGGCGTCGCTGGCCGGCATGGCGGGCGTCGCGATCATCCTGGCCGGCCAGTTCGGGGCGGCAAGCCATWCGCAGGATGCCCTGCTCGGCAYGGCCGCGGTGCTCGTATCGACAGTGTTCTATGCCTACAATCTGATCCTCTCCCGGCAACAGGCGCTGCTGGCCAGGCCGGTCGAGATCATGCTGTTCCAGAACCTCTTCGTCGCGATCATCCTCGGCCTCGCAGCACCGTGGCTCGCGATCGCGCTGCCGAGCGATCTCTGGCTTCCCTTGGCCGGGGTGGCGCTGCTTTCGCTCGCCGGACAATTCCTGATGAGCTGGTCCTATGCGCGTGCCGAAGCGCAATATCTGATCCCGACCGAATACTCGGCCTTCATCTGGGCGATCGCGCTTGGCTGGTTCTTCTTCGGCGAGAAGGTGGCCTGGACCACGCTGGCGGGGGCAGGCCTTATCGTCGCCGGATGCCTGATCGCCGCGCGCGCCAATCCAAAGCTTGCTGAACCGATCGAAGCGGCGATGTGAGTGACGCCGCTCAGAGCAATTCCAGGAAAAGCGTGAGCGGTTTTCCGTCCGGAATTGCGTAAAAACAACCAGATAGGGCGTTTCACCGTTTCCGTGAAACGGCGAAAACGCTCTAGCCTTGCGGGTTCTGCGCCGGGGTTGCCTTGAGGCGCACGCCCCTGCCGCCGCGCTCGCTGGCCTGGTTCTCGCCGATCAACTCGACACCCGCCTCGTCGAGCGCCTGGATGACCTTCATCAGGGTGTCGACCACGCCCCGGACGACGCCGCCGCTCGCTTCCATGCGCTGGATCGTCGGCAGCGAGACCCCGGCGCGCTCGGCGAGCGTCTTCTGGTCGATGCCTGTCAACGCCCGCGCGGCGCGCATCTGTGCGGCAGTGATCATCGGCCAGAACCTGTCCCTGAATCCACGAAAGATGTGTATTGTAGATATTACAATGCCTCAAGCATCATTTTATACGCTTTTGCCATCACCTAGTCGCTGTCGGCCACCACTTTGCGCCGTTGCAGCAAGCGCGCCGCAAGCCAGCACAGCATGGCCCAGGCAAAGCCCGCGCACCAGCCGGCAAGCACGTCGGAGGGCCAGTGCACGCCGAGATAGACGCGGCTGGTGCCGACCAGCACGGTGGTGAGCACGGCGAGGCCGAGCACGAAGATCTTCGTCCTGYGGTCCGGCAGGAAGCGCGCGGCCAATGAGCCAAGCGTCAGATAGGTCACGGCCGAGAGCATCGCGTGGCCGCTTKGGAAGGACAGCGACGTCTCGTTGACGAGATGCGAAACGAGGTCGGGCCGCGGCCGGTCGACCTCGAACTTGAGCAGGYTGGAGAGCACTTGCCCGCCCGCCACCGCCGCGAACATGAACAGCGCCGTCGTAGGTCTGCGGATCAAGAGGAGATAGACGATGGTCGCGGTCGTGATGAGCACCAGCACGACGGTGCTGCCGAGCGCGGTGACGTCGCRCACCGCGCCTTCCAGCCAGGACGGGCCGATCGGACTATCCGGCTGCCCGGCATGCCGGAAGGCGAGCAGGATTTCCGTGTCGAAGGCGTGCGGGGTCGTGGCGCGGRCCAGCTCGATCAGTTCCACCAGGCCCCATAGCCCGCCCGCAATCACCAGCCCGGCCAGCAGCACCGGAAATTCCAACTTGTTGAGCAGCGCGTTGGCGATCGGTTTCATGCGAGCCTTTGATCCCGCTACAGCCGCTGCATATAGGGCCCGAGCGTGATCAGGGCGACGGCGGCGATCGCCAGCACCATGCCGGTCGCCTGCAAGGCATTGAGCCGTTCGCCGAAGAAAGCGAGCGCCACGACATTGACCGCGACAAGCTGGATCACCGCCGACAGGCTGAACGACACCGACATGCCGAATTCGCGCACCAGCCTCAGCATGACCAGATTGCCGGCCGTATAGAGCGCCAACGTCAAAAGCAGCTTGGCGAGGCTCGGCGCCAACCCCCATTGCTTGGCCGCCATCGCCGCCAGCACGAACATCACGGTCGAAATGCAGAGCTGCGCCAGTCCCCAGAAACTCACTTGCCATCCCCTTTTGGAAGCGCCGTTCGCCACGCCGGCCGCAGCCCTTGTTTCCGAAGCGGACGAGGCCGTCAAGCTGGCGGTGTGGGGACAAGGGCGAAGGCTGCGRCAAGCCCCCTTCTCCCGAGCAACTGGTCTTTGACTATAGCGTGCATGGCAGCTTGGCGCATGCATTGTCCAATGGAGCGCTCGTCGACCCCCACTCCGTCTCGGCTTCGCCGAGCCACCTCTCCCCCGATCGACGGGGTAGAGGAAAGRCTCCCTTCCTTTCCCTCCGGAGGGGGGAAAGGTGGCGCTGCGAAGCAGCGACGGATTGGGGGAACCACGTGGCAATCGAGCGGCGGCCCGATCAGTCACGCCACTAACAGAAGATGTGTGCATAGTTGGCCACGGTACGAGGAGAAAGGGGCCGACATCGACGGCTTCGCCAACCGCCGAGGGCTATGCCGAAGCGATGTCACGAAAATGTGATCGGCGCGCTTTAGGGGTCGAAAGGTCAAATCCCAGCCACCTCAAGAAGCCAGAGGAACACCATGACCGCGACCCCTGAGACCCGTTTCCGCAGCAGCCAGCTCGAGGACAATGACGGCCCGCCCGTCAACCCGACCGACAACCGCACAATGGGTGAGATCATCGCCGCGCGCTTCTCGCGCCGTGGTTTTCTCATGGGTTCGCTGGCCGTCTCGGCCATCGCCGCCACCGTCAGCCCGCTGGCGCTGATCGCCGCCGACGAGGCGCGCGCCGCCGAGGCTTCGGCCTTCAAGTTCGACGAGCTCGAGGCCGGCATCGACGACAAGCACCATGTCGCGCCGGGCTACGATGCCGACGTGCTGCTGCCCTGGGGCGATCCGCTGTTTGCCGATTCACCCGAGTTCGATCCGCTGAAGCAGTCGGCTGAGGCCCAGGCCAGGCAGTTCGGCTACAACAACGACTATGTCGGCTATATCCCGATCGACGGCTCCGCCGAACATGGCCTTTTGGTCGTCAACCACGAATACACCAACCCGCATCTGATGTTCCCGGGCATCGTTTCGATCGTCGAGAAGGACGGCAAGAAGGCCGCCGAGGTGGCGCCGCTCTCGAAGGAGCAGGTCGATGTCGAGATGGCCGCGCATGGCGGCACCATCGTCGAGATCCGCAAGCAGGACGGCAAATGGCAGGTGGTGCGCGACGGCAAGCTCAACCGCCGCATCATGTCGACCACGGAGATGGCGCTCTCCGGCCCGGTTGCCGGTCACGACCGCGTCAAGACCAATGCCGATCCGTCCGGCGCCAAGGTCATCGGCACCCTCAACAATTGCGCCGGCGGCGTCACGCCCTGGGGCACCTATGTGATGGCCGAGGAAAACATCCACGGCTATTTCTCGGGCGAATTGCCCGAGGGCCACAAGGAAGCCGCCAACTACAAGCGCCTCGGCATCCCGGAAGGCGCCTATGAATGGGGCGCGCATTACGATCGCTTCAACCTCRCCAAGGAGCCGAACGAGCCGAACCGGTTCGGCTGGATCGTCGAGGTCGACGTCAACGATCCGGCTTCGGTGCCGAGGAAGCGCACCGCCATGGGCCGCTTCAAGCATGAGGGCGCAGAATCGATCGTCGCCAAGGACGGCCGCGTCGTCTTCTATCTCGGCGACGACGAGCGCTTCGACTATGTCTACAAATTCGTCACCGCCGGTAAGTTCAATGCCGATGACCGCGCGGCCAACATGAACCTGCTCGACGACGGCACGCTTCATGTGGCGAAGTTCGCCGAGGACGGTTCGGTCGAATGGATGCCGATCGTGTTCGGGCAAGGCCCGCTGACGGCGGAGAACGGCTTTGCGTCCCAGGCCGATGTGCTGATCGAGACGCGGCGCGCCGCCGACCTGCTCGGCGCGACCAAGATGGACCGGCCGGAGGACATCCAGCCCAATGCCGGCAACGGCAAGGTCTATGTCATGCTGACCAACAATTCCAAGCGCAAGGCCGATCAGGTCGACGCCRCCAACCCGCGCGCCGAGAATGCCTTCGGCCACATCATCGAGATCGTCGAGGACGGCGGCGACTTCGCTGGCACCAAGGGCAAGTGGGAAGTGCTGTTGAAATGCGGCGATCCTTCCGTTGCCGATGTCGGCGCCACCTTCTCGACCGCGACCACCGCGCATGGCTGGTTCGGCATGCCGGACAATTGCGCCGTCGATTCCGCCGGGCGCCTGTGGGTCGCCACCGACGGTCAGGGGCCGAAGGCAACCGGCCGCACGGACGGCCTCTGGGCGGTCGATACGGAAGGAGCGGCGCGGGCGACCTCAAAACTGTTCTTCCGCGTGCCGATCGGTGCCGAAATGTGCGGCCCGCTGTTTTCGCCTGACGACCAGACGGCTTTCGTCGCCGTCCAGCATCCGGGCGACGGCGGCGAGGACTGGGAAGGGTTCGGCCGCCCGTCCTATTACGAGGATCCCTCGACCCGCTGGCCGGACTTCAAGCCGGACATGCCGGTGCGGCCGTCGGTGGTTGCGATTACGAAGCAGGGCGGCGGCAAGATCGCGGTTTAGCCTGCGGACAAGGACTTGGCGTCGGGGATTGGCGGAGCCTCCCCGACCCCGCGTCTCATCCCGCCCGCTGAACCATCGCGATGTTCATCCCGCTGCGCAGCCGGAAGCCGATCGACTCGTAGAGCTTTATCGCCGCGRCATTGTTGGCAAAGGCGTGCAGATAAGGCACCTCGCCGCGCGCGACGATGYGGTTGGCCACAAACAGCGACAATAACCGGGCGAGACCGCCGCCGCGAAAATCCGGATGCGAGCAGACGCCGCTGAGTTCCGAATAGCCGGGCTGCTTCATGCGCTCGCCGGCCATCGCGGCCAGCCTGCCGTCGATCTTCACGCCCYAGAATTCGCCGAGGCTCAAGGCCTCCAGCGTGAACGGGCCAGGCTTCGTCAGCGAGGCAAGCGCAAGCATCTCGGCGGCGTCCTRCCGCGTCAGTTGCTCGATCCGATGGTCGGCGACCGTCCGCAAGCCTTGCCCGGCAATCATCTGCACGGCATCAGCGGTCATCGTCGCCACAAGCGCCGGCGGCAGGACAATGTTCTCGGCCTGAGCCAGGATGACGGTCTCGCCGGCGGAAACCAGCCTTCCGAGCGCGTGCAGGCTTTCCGAATCGTCCGTTGCCGTGGCGGCGAACGGGATGATCGAAGGCCGGTATCGGCGCGCGAGATCGCCACCCTCCGCGAAAGTCCGTTGCCGCGTCGTAAGCGCGCTCCACACAGGGCGGTCGAGAACATGTCTCACGGCGCGACCACCCTGGCGTTTTCGGCGCGGCGATGGAGCGGCGTCGCCGCCAGCCGGTCCTCTATTGCCGCAAGCTGGCCGRGCAGCGGCCCGGAAAGATCTGCGCACAAATCCGCCACGGCATTTTCGATGCCTGGCCAGATGTCGCGCTTCGCCTGGTCGACCAGCCGCCGGCCGTCGCGGCTCAGCGAAACGATCCTGCGCCGCTGGTCTTCTTCCGAGGGATTGACCTCGACAAGCCCCAGCTCGACAAGCAGCGCCACGCTGCGCGTCACGCCCGGTTGCGCGACACCCAAGGATTGCGCCAGCTCGCCGACCGGCAGCGGGCCCAGCCTGTCGAGCGCGGCGAGCAGCGGGTATTGGCTCGACTGGATGCGCATGTCCAGGCGGTCGAGCACGCGCTGYGTGTCGGCCTGCAATTGCTCGCCTATGCGCTTCATCCGGCTGCCGAGGCAGAGAAAGCCGAGGGATCGAAGAATGTCTTCCATGGTTGGCCCGCCATAAATCTATAACTTGATATATAACATTGCATGGAAATATCAAGCCGATCTTTTCGTCTCCGTCGCGGCAGCCGATGGGCGATAGCGGCGCTTTGCGACGTTTGCCCTTCATTCGCCGCCAATTGCACCCTATATCGCGCAGACGCGACGTGGCCGGCAGCGGTCGCCAGCGATTCGCGACCTGAGGGCGGCAGGTCATCACTTCTTGGCACGCGGAGCTCATGGCGCCCCTGCGCATCTATTTCGACAGGCTTCTCGACGCCGTGGCACCCAAGGTGCCGCGGCGCGAGTTGACGGATGACGAGCGCCTGGCGCTGGTGCGCCATTACGGTGATTTCTCGCTCGCCTATTCAACGRCCGTGCAACAGAAGCTGTCCTATTTCAGCGACGGCGACGGCTACATCGCCTTCGGCACCAAGATGAGCCGCCATTTCGCGCTGGGCGATCCGGTGGTCGATCCGGCGGATCGCGCGTTCTACATCAAGCGCTTCGTCGAAGCCRCCGGCGGACCATGGTTCGTCCAGATCGGCGCCGAGACGGCCAAGGTGCTCGCCGGCCTTGGCTACATGGTCAATCGCCTCGGCATCGACACCAGGCTGCTTTTGCCGGCACATGATTTTTCCGGCAAGCGCAACGAGACCGTGCGCTATTCCGAACGCTGGCTGACGAAGAAGGGTTTTGTCATCGCCGAGGACAGAGGCGACGGACTGCAAGAGGAGATCATCCAGCTTTCCGCCGACTGGCGCAAGGAGCGCATCATCAAGCGCTGGGAGATGGRCTTCCTCAACCGCCGCTTTTCCGAAGAGCTCGGCGCCGACATGCGCCGCTTCCTCCTGCACAGCCCCGAAGGCCGGCTTCTCGCCATCCTCGACTTCGACCCGCTGTTCCGGGACGGCAAGGTCATCGGCTACACCACATCCTTCAAGCGCAAGCAGGTCGATGCGACGCCGCACGCCGAGATCGGCCTGACCAAATTCGCCGTCGACCGTTTTCGCGAGGAAGGCATCTCCGAGGTGACGCTCGGCCTCTCGCCGCTGTTCGGCATCGAGCCCAGCGGCTTTGCCGAATCGGGCTTCTGGCGCGGCGCCTTCCAGYGCGCCTACAACTCGCCCTGGGTCAACCGCTCGCGCTTCAACCTGCAGGGCCAGGCAGCCTTCAAACGCCGCTTCCACGGGGTCGAGGAGCCGACCTATATCGCCTTCCGCAAAGGGACTTTCGCGGAGATGCTGGGGCTGCTGCGCCTGCTGAAGGCGATTTGAGCGGAGCTACCAAGAGAAGATCACTAGGCGCCGCGATCCTTCACACCCCCCTCTGTCCTGCCGGACATCTCCCCCGCAAGGGGGGAGATTGGCAGCTTCGGCGGCCGTGCTCTTCCTGCAACACCGGCGATTGGCGAAAGCGKGGCAACATCCGATCTCCCCCCTTGCGGGGGAGATGCCCGGCAGGGCAGAGGGGGGTGCTGTCCCGCCAGCATTTCGGATTTTCCTGGAACCACAGCGACGACGAGCGTCGGTCCCGTCAGTTCCTCAACCGATACCCGGTCCTGAAGATCCAGGCGACGATGGCGATGCAGATCRCCAAAAACACCAGCGTCATGCCGAGGCTGACGCCGACCGAGACGTCGGCCTTGCCGTAAAAACTCCAGCGGAACCCGCTGATCAGGTAGACGACCGGGTTGAACAGGGTGACCGTCTTCCAAATGCCGGGCAGCATGTGGATCGAATAGAAGCTGCCGCCGAGGAAGGTGAGCGGCGTGACGATCAGGAGCGGCACCAGCTGCAGCTGCTCGAAGGTCTTCGCCCAGATGCCGATGATGAAGCCGAACAGGCTGAAGGTCACCGCCGTCAGCACCAGGAAGGCGATCATCCAGAACGGGTGCTCGATCCTCAGCGGCACGAACAGCGCCGCGGTGGCGAGGATGATCAGGCCGAGCATGATCGACTTGGTCGCGGCACCGCCGACATAGGCGATGATGATCTCGAGATAAGAGACCGGCGCCGACAGAAGCTCATAGATCGAGCCAACGAATTTCGGGAAGTAGATGGCGAAGGAGGCGTTGGAGATCGACTGCGTCAACAGCGACAGCATCATCAGGCCCGGCACGATGAAGGCGCCATAGGCGATGCCGTCGATCTCGTTGATGCGCGAGCCGATGGCCGAGCCGAAGACGACGAAATAAAGCGAGGTCGAGATGACCGGCGAGATGATGCTCTGCAGCACCGTGCGGAAGGCGCGCGCCATCTCCACCCGGTAGATCGCCCATACTGCGCGAAAATTAGGGGCCGCACGAAAATTAGGGGCAGCGCGCAGGTTCATGGCTCTTGCCTCAGGAGATTGACGAAGATCTCTTCGAGCGAGCTGTTCTTGGTGTCGAGATCGCGGAACTGGATTCCGGCGGCCTCGAGGTCGCGGATCAGCGAAGCGACGCCCGGACGGTCGCTCTGGTTGTCATAGATGTAGGTRAGCTGGTTGCCGTCGGCGGACAGCTCCAATGCATAGCGGGAAAGCCCGTCCGGAACGGCCGACAGCGGCGCGCGCAGCTCCAGCGTCATCTGCTTGCGGCCGAGCTTGCGCATCAGCTCTGCCTTGCCTTCGACCAGGATGATCTCGCCCTTGTTGATGACGCCGACACGGTCGGCCATCGCCTCGGCTTCCTCGATGTAATGCGTGGYGAGGATGATGGTGACGCCGTCCTCGCGCAGGCGCCTGACCATCGCCCACATGTCCTGGCGCAGCTCGACGTCGACGCCGGCCGTCGGCTCGTCGAGGAACAAAACGCGCGGCTCGTGCGACAGCGCCTTGGCGATCATCAGCCGGCGTTTCATGCCGCCGGACAGCGTGATCGCCTTGGAATCCTTCTTGTCCCACAGCGAGAGGTCGCGCAGCACCTTCTCGACGAAGTCCTTGTTGGGCGCCTTGCCGAACAGGCCGCGGCTGTAGTTCACCGTCGCCCAGACGGTCTCGAAGGCGTCGATGGTCAGTTCCTGCGGCACCAGCCCGATCAGGCTGCGCGCCGCGCGGTAATCCCGGCCGATGTCGTGGCCATCCACCGTGACCGTGCCCGACGAGCGGTTGACGATGCCGCAAACGATCGAGATCAGCGTCGTCTTGCCGGCGCCGTTCGGCCCGAGCAGCGCGAATATCTCGCCGCGCTCGATGTCGAGATTGATTTCCTTCAGCGCCTTGAAGCCGGTGGCATAGGTTTTCGTGACACCGGAGATCGAGATGATGGATGACATGCTGAAATACGGCCGGCTGGAAAAGGTGATCTGATATAGGTCGGATGCCGCAAGGTGCAACCGTGAATCGCCGCCCTGCTGACAGTTCTGGACAGTGGAAGCCTGACTGAAGGTCCCGGTTGCAGCAGTGCAATCGCTTACGTCAGCGCCAGCCCCCTCTCCGTCTCGGCTTCGCCGAGCCACCTCTCCCCACTTTCGTGGGGCGAGGAAATATCAATCGCGAAGGGCGCGGCCTCGGAAAGCTTGGGTTCCTCGCCCCCGCCAAAGGCGGGGGAGAGGTGGCTCGGCGAAGCCGAGACGGAGAGGGGGAGCGCCCTATGCGATTATCCATCCCCTAGGCGCGCCAACCGCAAACGCCGGCGCTGCCCCTCATCCGCCCTTCGGGCACCTTCTCCCCGTTGAAACGGGGAGAAGGGACTCAAGCCGTCCAGAAGGCGATCTCCTGCGCCTTGGTCCCGAGCTCCGTCTTCAGCCATTGATCGTCGTCGTCGAGGTAGCTCCACGGCGTCTTGCCCTGGGCTCGCATCTCGCGGATGTAGGAGCGGTAGCGGTAGTGGCTGTAGACCGACATGGCATAGGTGGCATAGGCGGCGGCGAGCTTGCCGTGGCCGCGCACGATCACCAGGTTCTCGTCGTTCTTCTCGCTCGCCGGCGCCGAGAAATTGTGGCTGCCGGTCACCACCACGCAATCGGCTGAATGCGGGTCGGTCACCAGGATCTTCGAGTGCACGATGGCGTGGCCGATCTGCGACAGGAAGGTGCGGCGGTTAACCTCGGCGATCCACGGCCCGAGCGGCGCGTCGAGGCCTTGCGGCTGCGCCACCGCATAGCGGTCCGGCGTGAATTTGCGGTCGCTGCTCACCAGGTCGATGTCGAGGAAGTTCTGCTCGGTGCCGCCCTCGTCCGCGCTCAGCGTCGAGACCACGCCGCGCACATACATGCCCTTTTCCGGGCGCGCTGGCCGGCCAGCGTGTGCAGCCCCTGCTTGCCCGGCGTGAACATCAAAAACAGCACCGCCTGCTTGGCCGAGGTGATGACGTCGCGCAGCGCCGTCATGTCGGCGCCGTCCGAGGTGCGGGTAAACCACACGGTCGTCTTGGCGGTGCCGACCGTGAAGGTCTTCGGCGCATCGTTGTCCGCCATCAGCGCCGGCGTGAAGTTGGCCGGGTCGGTCTTCGGCGGCGAGGCGTCCCTGAGCAGGTCCCAATGCTTGCGGAAATGCGCCGCCACCGCCGCGTCCTCGATCAGCAGGCCGTTGTTGACCTGCGTGCAGAGGCCCRTCGTGCTCCAGTTGGTGCTGCCGGTCCACACCTTCTTCGGCTCGCCGTCTTCCGACACGACGACGAATTTGTTGTGGCCGAGGCCTTTCGATTTCAGCATCCGGTCGATGGTCGCGACGCCATGGTCGTTGAGGTTCTTACGCGCGTCCTTGTTGCCGTCGCCTTTTTTGTCGGAGCCGTTGGCGAGGATGAGATGGAGCCGCGGCCCGAGCCCGATCAGCGCCGTCTCCAGCGTCGCGTCGCCGAGCTCGTAGAGCGCGGCATGCAATTCGTCGCCGGCGCCTTGCGTCAGCCCGACCATGCGCAGGCCGAGATCGCCTTCCAGGAAAGCGCGGAATTTCGCGTCGCCATTGGTCTGCAGGCTCTTCTTGAAGGCCGCCGGCGAGAGCTTGTTCTTGGCCATGTAGCKGGCGACGAACTGCGACAGCACCAGCCCGCGGTTGAAGTAGCAGGAGAAACCGCCGCCGGCGTCGGTCGCAAGCGTCTTCCAGTCCGTCCAGTCGCTGGAAACGCCCTTGGTCAGCGGCTTGCCGGGACCTGCGCTCATCATCGCGGTGACCCGGTAGCGCACRACATTGCCGACATCGGCGGCATGGTCGGTCCAGTTGAAGCGCTGGAACGGCCAGACGTCCGACGGCCTGTGATCGCCGGATTTCGGCTTGTCCTTGGTGAAGCCGACGCGGTTCTCCACCGGCTCGATCTTCTCGCTCGCGCCGGYCTTGCGGCCGCGCTCGAGCAGGAAGCCGCGGCATCCGGCGATGAAGTCGCTGGGCGCCCAGGCGACGAAGGCGTCGTCGCCATTGGTGTAGACGGAAACCTTTATCGCGACGGCCATCTGTCGTTCCTCCCCATCTGTCGTTCCTCCCGATACGGCGCCGACATGTCGGGCCCATCGATGCAGCCAACAAAACACCGCGCCGGAGCAAAACCCCGGATCAGTTGAAAGAAAATTTTCGAAAAGGGTGACGGCGACGATTATGTGGCGGCAGAAGATCGGGTGTCAATGTTTTGCAGTGTCAAGTACAATTCTATGAACTGCTTCACACTGTGTTTTTGTTTGCCAGCAAAATAAAGGCGGATGGTTTCGGGGGCCATGGGTTCAAACGGCAGACGGGCCTGGAGCACTCCAGGAAAAGTGCGAGCGACGCCGTTTGTCGGTGGGCAGATTTTCACCGTTCCTGTCCGTGAAATCGGCGCAAACGCCGGGGATTGGCTGAAGCCGCCCGAACGTCGTCATTCCAGGGCGGAGCAAGGAGCGGAAGCGGCGTCGCGGAGACCCTGGAATCCATGCCAGGACGCTGACCAAAGCGTGCAGCGGAGCAGAATTCTGCACCGTTGCGGCGCGTCGAAGTCACGGCATGATCCTCGGGTCTGCGCGCGTCGCTTCGCTCCTTGCTCCGCCCGTGGATGACGAAGCCACCGGGCCCGGAGACGTTTCGAAATTCGCTCCGGCGAGTCATATGGTGGTGGTTTCGAGAACCGGAGCGGAGCGGACATCAGTCCGTGAGCACCGGAAGCGCAGAAACCGCCAGCAGATGGCCGCCGGAGTAGAATTTCCAAACGGTCTCTCAGCTCTTGCTGGAGGCCAGCACAAGCACCGGCTTCTCGCTGTACAGCTTGGGGAACAGCGACTTCAGATTCTCGATCTTGGGCAGGTCGTTGTAGACGATATAGGGATAGGTCGGGTTCAGCGTCAGGAAATCCTGATGGTAGTCCTCGGCCGGATAAAAGGTCTTGCCGGTTTCGAGCGTGGTGACGATCGGCTTGGAAAACACCTTGGCCTTGTCGAGCTGGGCGATGTAGCTCTCGGCCACCTTCTTCTGCTCGTCATTCTYGGCGAAGATCGTCGAACGGTACTGCGTGCCCTGGTCCGGCCCCTGGTAGTTKAGCTGCGTGGGGTTATGCGCGACCGAGAAATAGACCTGCAGCAGCTGGCCGTAGGTGACCTTCGACGGGTCGTAGGTGATCTCGACGGATTCGGCATGCCCGGTGCGGCCGGTGCCGACCACTTCGTAGACGGCGTTCTCGGCGCTGCCGCCGGTATAGCCGGACACCGCMTTGCTGACGCCCTTGACGTGCTGGAATACGCCCTGCACGCCCCAGAAGCAGCCGCCGGCGAAGATCGCCTTCTCGGTGCCGACCGCCGCCTTCTCGTCCAGAGCCGGCGGCGGGATCACCACCGCGTCCTCGGCCGAGCGCGCCGGGCTCTGCCAGAAGACGGCCGCGGCGACCGCCGCGAGACCAAGCGCTGCGAGCGCGCCGCGGGTGAAGAATGGCCGCGCGGCTTTTGTCTTGATGCCGTTCATGTCCTGATCTCCTGTTGTTGCTCCAATATATACGATCGAAGCCCTGGTGGGGTTCTCACTTTGCCGTGCGGCGGCGTGTAACCGCCGACGGCGCTCCCCCTCTCCGTCTCGGCTTCGCCGAGCCACCTCTCCCCCGCTTTGCGGGGGCGAGGAACCCAGGCTTGCGGAGGCCGCGCCCTCGGCGATGAGCGTTTCCTCGCCCCCGCCAAAGGCGGGGGAGAGGTGGATCGGCGCGCAGCGCCGAGACGGAGAGGGGGCTGCGCCGCCCCATGCGATTGCCTCGCAGGCTGGCGACGCGACGGATCGCAAGCTCACCTCACTGAGCGGTGCTATCCGCCGGCTTCATCGCGTCGGTTGCCGGCTTCATCGCATCCGCCGGCTTCATCGCATCCGTTGCCGGCTTCATCGCCTCGGTGCTCATCGCGTCGGGCTTCATGGCGTCGGCCGGCTTCATCGCGTCCGTCGCCGGCTTCATGGCGTCGGTCGCCATCGCGTTGGCGGGCTTCATCGCGTTGGTCGCGTCGTCGGCGCGGGCGCCGGCAACGAAGACCGAGGCGGAAAGCGCGAAGGCCAGCGCCGGAAGCGTGAGGAACTTGGTCATGGGTCGTACTCCTTGGGTTATGGCGCGCGACTGCGAGCCAGGTGATGCGTTGCCGCCTTCTGCGGCGCCGCGCGAAAGGGGTGAAAAATCAGTTGGCGGCGGCGGCCAGGATCGGTCCGCCGCCAGGCGCCTGCACCAGCACTGCAGTGCTCAAGCCGCCCGAGGCCGCCGGCAGCGGCAGCGTGGTGGCCGCGCCGTTCCAGCTGCCGAGCTTGGTGAGCGCATGCACGACATTGGCGTGCGGCAGCGTGCGGCCGGTGTTTTCGCCGCGCGCCACCGGCACCTCGACGACGCCTCTCGTGTAGCGAACCAGCCAGATGTCGGCGCCGCCGCCCGGCGCCTTGCCGGCGCCGATGCTGACCTTGCCGTGGCCGAGCGAAAGCTCCGGCCCCTGGGTGCGGCCGCCTCCCTTGTTGATCAGACTCTTGGCGATCAGCTTCTGGATCTCGCCGGGAGCCGCGCCCACGCCGTCGCTTCTGCCGTTCACCACCACTTGCGGCGTGAACGGTCCGTCACGGCCGAGCGATGGCTCGTAGGTTACCTGGCGGTCGGTGAATTCCTTGCGGCCGAACGTGTCCTTCCAGCCGAGATAGTCCCARTAGGTGACGTTGAACGACAGCGCCAGGACGCCCGGCTGGTCCTTGACCTTGATCAGGTTGGCGTTGGCCGGGGGGCAGGACGAGCAGCCCWGGCTGGTGAACAGCTCGACCACGGTCAGCGGCTGTGYGAACGCGGCGCCGAGCGTGGCGRCAAACATCGCGCCGGCGAGCAGGCTTGTCTTCAATCCGGTCATGGGAAGCAATCTCCGTAGCGGGTCATGCTCCGATTTCGCCGGGGTGGAGGGGTTCGTTACAGCTTCACCGGTTTGTGATGTGGGAGTTCTCCCTTCTCCCCTTGTGGGAGAAGGTGGCTCGGCGCGCAGCGCCGAGACGGATGAGGGGTGCTCCAGGGAACGCCAACGCCTCACTCCGCTGGAACACCCCTCATCCGGCCGCTTCGCGKCCACCTTCCCCCCACAAGGGGGGAAGGAGAGGCGCCGTCACTGCGTCAGCACCGTCTCCGACGGGCGCTGGTTGTAGTCGCATTTGCCTTGCACGGTGTAGAAGAAGTCGGCGTCGGTATAGGCTTCCGRCACGGGCGAGCCGCCGTCTTCCCAGCCCTGGTAGCCGGCCTGGCCGCAGGGGACGGCGGTGAAGATGTCGACCTTCTGGCCGGTCGCCACTTCGGCCAGGTTGGTCGGGCTGGTGCCGATGAAGAGGYGGTTCGAGGTGGTGGGATCGTTCGATTTGAGCACGGCTGGTTTGCCCGACGGCACGTCCATCTCGAGATAGAGCTGATCCATCTGGCTGAYGTCGATCACCGCGCCGGCGCCATTGGCGGGATAGAAGGTATCGACGCAGTAATAGGTCGTGCCGTACTGGTCGGTCTGGATCGCCGTTCCGGCCGGCACGGATTTCTGCAGGCTCTTCCGCGTGCCGGTGGTGCAGGCCTGCTTCTGCACCGTGGTGGAGGTGGAGCCGTTGACCGTGTTCACGGTCGTGGTGCCGTAGCCCTTCGGATCGCCATAGCCATTATAGGCATAGGTGATCGTCATCAGCTTCTGGGCGGTGGTATCGCCGAACTTGGTGYCCCACAGGATCATGGTCTTTGCCCAGTAGCCCGACACCTTCGTCACCCTGAAGGTGGTCTGCACCAGCGCCGGCGTCTTGCGCACCGACGAGCCGACGCCRACCGGCACCGTGTCGATACGGGCGACCTGCATAAAGTCGGTCGGCATCAGGTAGCCCGCCTTGGCGGTGAAGGTCGCCGTGCCGGCAGCATCGACATTGACGCCGGTCAGCGTCGCCGTGCCCTGCCCGCTATTGGCCGCATAGGCCTGCTRCAGCGCCGTCTGGCGGTCGGACAGCGATGTCGTGGTCGGCAGCGTGGTGATCGAGATGATCGCGGCATCGAGCGCGTTCTGCATGTCGCTTCGCGTCGTCACCGCCGAGGTGTAGTCGACCGAAAAGCCGACTGCCGCCACCAGGGGGATCGTCAGCAGCACCATCATCGGCATCATCGAGCCGTCGCGGCGGGCGAGAAATCGCCTCAACGGGCTGGCCACCGCGGCCAGGCTGAACTTTCGAGCGGAACGGGACATTTCAGGCCTTCGTCGTCTTGGGCAGCAAGTTGGTCGGGCGCGAAGCATGCGCCAAAGCGGTGCATGAATATTTAAGCGGTTTTGAATATTTCGTGAGCGGGACGTGAAGTACAGCCGATCTCCCCCCTTGCGGGGGAGACGCCCGGCAGGGCAGAGGGGGGTGCTGTCCCGCCGACATTCAACCGACACGAGCACCCACGCCCGGACATTCCCCTGGCCCTGAAAAGCTCGAAAACCATGGAATCAACGCCGCGATCCGTCACACCCCCTCTGGCCTGCCGGCCATCTCCCCCGCAAGGGGGGAGATCAGCTAACCCCCGCCGCTTGCCCGCTTCCCCCGCCCCTGCTAAAGCGCGCCGCATGACGACGCCGCTCGACCACATCCRCAATTTCTCCATCGTCGCCCATATCGACCATGGCAAATCCACGCTTGCCGACCGGCTGATCCAGCTCACCGGCGCGCTGGAGGAGCGCGACATGAAGGAGCAGGTGCTGGACTCGATGGATATCGAGCGCGAGCGCGGCATCACCATCAAGGCCCAGACGGTGAGGCTCAACTACCGCGCCAAGAACGGCGAGGATTACGTGCTGAACCTCATCGACACGCCCGGGCATGTCGACTTYGCCTATGAGGTGTCGCGTTCGCTCGCCGCCTGCGAGGGCTCGCTGCTGGTGGTCGACGCTTCCCAGGGCGTCGAGGCGCAGACGCTCGCCAATGTCTACCAGGCCATCGACAACAACCACGAGATCGTCGTGGTGCTGAACAAGGTCGACCTGCCGGCGGCCGAGCCCGAGCGCATCCGCGAGCAGGTGGAGGAGGTGATCGGCCTCGACGCCTCCAACGCCGTGCTGATCTCGGCCAAGACCGGGCTTGGCGTACCGGACGTGCTGGAGGCGATCGTCCACCAGCTGCCGCCGCCGCGCGAGGGCGACATCAACGCGCCCTTGAAGGCCATGCTGGTCGACAGCTGGTACGACGCCTATCTCGGCGTCATCGTGCTGGTGCGCATCATCGACGGCGTGATGAAGAAGGGCCAGACCATCCGCATGATGGGCACCGGCGCGAAATATCTCGTCGAGCGTACCGGCGTCTTCAAGCCGGCCCGCGTCAATGTCGACGAGCTCGGCCCCGGCGAGTTCGGCTTCTTCACCGGCTCGATCAAGGAAGTGGCCGACACCCGCGTCGGCGACACCATCACCGAGGACCGCCGCCCGACGCAAAAGGCGCTGCCCGGCTTCAAGCCGGCGCAGCCGGTTGTGTTCTGCGGCCTGTTCCCGGTCGACGCCGCCGATTTCGAGGACCTGCGCGCCGCCGTCGGCAAATTGCGCCTCAACGACGCCAGCTTCTCCTTCGAGATGGAAACCTCCGCCGCGCTCGGCTTCGGCTTCCGCTGCGGCTTTCTCGGGCTTTTGCATCTGGAGATCATCCAGGAGCGGCTGGAGCGCGAGTTCAACCTCGACCTCATCGCCACGGCGCCATCCGTCGTCTACCGCATGAACCTCATCGACGGCACGGTGAAGGAGCTGCACAACCCGGCCGACATGCCCGACGTGGTCAAGATCGCCTCGATCGAGGAGCCGTGGATCCGCGCCACGATCCTGACGCCCGACGACTATCTCGGCGGCATCCTGAAGCTTTGCCAGGACAGGCGCGGCATCCAGGCCGATCTCTCCTATGTCGGCAAACGCGCCATGCTGACCTACGACCTGCCGCTCAACGAAGTGGTGTTCGATTTCTACGACCGGCTGAAGTCGATCTCCAAGGGCTACGCCTCCTTCGACTATCATTTGACCGACTATCGCGAGGGCGACCTGGTGAAGATGTCGATCCTGGTCAATGACGAGCCGGTCGACGCGCTCTCGATGCTGGTGCACCGCTCGGCCGCCGAAAAGCGCGGCCGCGCCATGTGCGAGAAGCTGAAGGAGCTGATCCCGCAGCATCTCTTCAAGATCCCGATCCAGGCCGCCATCGGCGGCCGCATCATCGCCCGCGAGACCGTCTCGGCGCTGCGCAAGGACGTCACCGCCAAATGCTACGGCGGCGACGTGACCCGCAAGCGCAAGCTGCTCGACAAGCAGAAAGAGGGYAAGAAGCGGATGCGCCAGTTCGGCAAGGTGGATATCCCGCAGGAGGCGTTTATCCAGGCGCTTAAGATGGGGGATTGAGGGGTGGGTTGACTACCTCACAAGAGAGAGAACCGCGTTTCTTCTCTCTCTTCTCTGCGAGATGTCATTCTTGGTCCTAGTCATGAATGACACTATGTCATCCCTAAGTCTTGTGAAAATAGCCAATTTCTGCTTACTACCACCGTCTCTTTCACCGAACTCAAAGGTGTAGCGCTTCTTAACGTTAGGGCTTATTTTCTGCAAGTCGGCTATTAGATCGGGCTCATGCCATCTCTTGTAGATTCTACGAAGCAGGTACCAAAAAGCCCAATGTTTTGGCGTCCCATCCCCCTTGTTAATTAAGAAGGAAATATCAAGGGCGCCTTCACTACCTATTGGYGTAAGCGTCAGCCCGAGATAGAATAGCGAAAGTGCGTCATATAGGTTCGAGATAGCCGCTATCTCGTCGATAACCTCATGCAGCTTTTTCTCTAGGTATGTTTCCTCCAAGTAAATCGGGTCGATTGAGAACATCAGCGGGATTACTTCTTCATCATYATCTCTGTAAACGAAATGCTCGACCAATGACCACTTATCATTTAGCTCCTCACTTCGAAGAAAAACCGCAGAAAAATACTCTTGGAACGAGCGATGTAAAAAATAATATTCGTCACCGTCCTTGATAATTAGAGACACTGACTCAACGAAATCCATTAGGATCTTGTCAACCGAACACGAAAAGTCACAGAAACTAACCGATTTAGCGATAAAGTTCCTGATTTCGTCGTTGCTGAATTTGTAGGTATTTTCATTGTATGAAAAGAAGCAGAATGCTCGCCAAAGTCGAATGAAGTCGTCTTCCGCGAGACCCGAATGATAGGATCTTGTGTACATAAACTTCATGTCATCATGATCCTTTCGTAAGGTTTCAAAGGCCTTACGATAGAAGAGATGCATCTTCTCCGGTATTTCCCCGCCGCTCATAAACGTGCGTATGGTCATATTTAGGAGCAAAGGGTTCTCAAGAAAAGGAAGATGGGTTTCTAGGAGGTCATTTAGCTTTTCAAGAAACTGAGTTTTAATTGTGTCGCTTATAGGTGATCGATCGATCAACGATCGCATCTTTCTTTCGTCAAAAGGGTCAATCGTATAGTTGAAAAGGTCGTGCCATCCCGTAAAGTCAGGGGTAGGTCGGCTGGTAAGTATCATTTTTAGCTGATCATATTTTCTGGAAAGTCCAACGATATTGCGCGCAATAAGGCTTCGCAGGTCCGGCTTTATTTCGTCGTACCCATCGAGGATGTAGACAAATCGACCACTCTTTTGGAGGTTTGCAAAAACGTCGGCTGTAATGAAGGCGGAAGAAGACCGCAGCTCCGAAAGCGCGAATGCTTCTAGGTCAGGTTGTGGTCCGTCCAAGTCCCGTAGCTCGACAAAAACAGGGATAAGGCCGTGGTTCACTCTGCAGAATGAGCAAAAAAGATACTTCGCCAGCGACGATTTACCCTGCCCGGCAATCGCACTAAAGCAAATGAGCCGCTCTCTGTTAAGTAACTCATATATTGACCGAAACTCAAACTTGTTGTCGCGAGAACTAAAAGATGGCTCGACGAAGATATCCTCAAGGAAAATTGGGGTCAGTGGTGAWAGAAGGGTTTTGGTCTTTGAGAGCCTGGCGTATTTGTCAGTGAGATAAYGGGTGAGTCCGAGTTCTAGCTCCGAAATTAGCCTTGAGACACCATAAGACACGGTGCCCTTTAAGGCAGAATATATGTCTTCGCCGATTTTGTTCAGCATCGTCAGAGGTGCGAGTATTAAATCCACGAGGCAGAGCTCCTTCGACAAGCAGGCGTGAATGGTAGTCGAGAAGTATGTCGGCTCTGCTTTTGGAGAGCAAGTGCGGGCGGATTTGGAGAGAGCTGCACTGCGGACGCCCGATAGAGGCGGTAAGGTGTTCAACGCGCAAACCCCGGCCGTCCCGGCAAGTTGGCTTGTCCCTTCTAGATTGGACCACCGCGTTGTATCCTCTCCCCGGCTTGGGGAGACACCACATGCGCTCCACCTCGGATACCGTCRCCGCGATCGGCCTCGCCATCGGCGGCGCTTTGGGCATGGCGGGCACTTTCGTTGCCAGCGACGCGCTGCGCGAGACGCTGTGGACCATCGACGGCGTGGGCGTCGTYGTCGCGGCGGCGCTGCTCACCATGAAATACCAGCGGCTCGGCAATGATCTCGTCGCGGCCGGGTTCCTGACTTTCCTCGCCCGCGAAAGCCTGCTTCTGGCCGGCAACGCGGCGGGCTTGCAGGCCTCCGTGCCTTCCTATGCCGGCGGCATTGCGCTGTGGGCGGCGGGGCTGGTGATGGTCAGCGCGCCGGCCACTTTCGCGCTCTGGATGCGGTTCACGGCCTTCGTCGCCACCGCGCTCTTCGCCGTCTCGGTCCTGATGATCCTGTGGGGCGCGCCGCTGCTGCCCACGTCGTCGCCCTTGCCTGCGCTCGGCTATCCGTTCCTGGTGCTGACCTTCATCGGCTGGATCTGGACTCTTCTGAAGGCGGAGCGTTGAGTGGCAAGGCCATGGCCRCGCCGCTCGAACTCCGCAACAGCCCGTCGGGAAAGATCCTTCCCGCCGTCGGGCCGTTCCTGATCGGCGGCATTTTCGGCTTCGGCGCGCTGCAGGGCGTGGCCTCGGGCGCGGACGKCGGGCATGTGCTGTGGATCGCGCTGCTCGCCGCCGCCTGTCTCGCGCTCGGCGCTTTCATCGCGCGCGGCGCCTTCGACACGTCGGTCAAGGTGGTGATGAACAGCCAGGGTTTCCGCGATGCCCGCGCCGGCGACGTGCTGGTGCCGTGGAGCACGGTGCGCAGCGTGCGGCTTGCCGCCGGYGGCAAGGGCGCGGCGATGCTCAATTTCGAGCTCACCGAGGAGYCGCCCGACGCGATCCGCTATTCCTCCGCCAACGCCTTCGGCCTGATGYCGTTCGGCCGGAACATCGTGCACATGGAGATCTCCTCGCTGGATGCGAGGGGGCAGGACCTGGTGGACGCGGTGAAGACATTCGCGCCGCATGTGGTGGTGAGAAGGTAGYGAGGCCCCCTCATCCGGCCGCTTCGCGGCCACCTTCTCCCCGAGGGGAGAAGAGGACAGCGGAGGCGCCGGCGCCCTCCTCTCCCCTTGGGGAGAGGTCGGATTGCCCCGAATTGCCCTTCGCAATTCGGCTGGCAATCCGGGTGAGGGTGCTTCCAGATGCCACCCGTGCTCTACTTCCCCGGGGGACCTCGCCATGATTCGCGCTCTGCTCGCCTTCCTTCTCCTCACCGCGCCGGCCTTTGCCGCCGACATGTCGGTGTTCGTGCGCAACCAGCGTTCCGACGGGGTGGCGCTGGAGCTGTTCAGCCGCGACAGCCAGAAAGTCTGGCCGGGCGGCGACAAGGTGTTCCTCATCCGGCCGAAGGCGCGCAAATCCGTGCCGATCTCCTGCGAGCCCGGCGAGCGCATCTGCTGGGGCGCCTGGGTGAACGGCGACGATTCCGTCACCGCCGGCGTCGGCCCCGACAACGACCAGCCCTGCGACACCTGCTGCTTCATCTGCACCGARCATTCGACCGAGACGGTGGACCTGGCGGAGTGAGCGCTTCTTCCAGCGACTTCTGCGTGCTTGGGTTCCTCGCCCCCATGAAATGGGGGAGAGGTGGCCGCGAAGCGGACGGAGAGGGGGCCTTCGTAGGGTGCTCCCCTCTCCGGCTCGGCTTCGCCGAGCCACCTCTCCCCACTTTGTACCCACTTTGTGGGGCGAGGAACCCCTGTCTCCCAAGGCTGCGCTTGCAGCCAGCTTGACGCCCTTCGCGCCGCCGCCCTAGCCTTGYGTCACCCAGCAACAGGAGACCCCACCCAAATGGCAGGCACGGTCGAAGGCGAGAAGATCGACGTTTCCTTCAGCGGCAAGCGCTGCATCCATTCGCGCAATTGYGTGCTCGGCAACCCGCATGTCTTCGTGCCCAACGCGCCGGGCGAGTGGATCCATCCGGAGGCGGCCAGCGTCGAGCAGGTGGTGGCGCTGGCGCAGAACTGCCCGTCGGGCGCCATCACCTACAACCGCAAGGACGGCGGGCCGCAGGAGAAGCCGCCGGTGGTCAACACCGTGCGGGTGCGCGAGAACGRCCCGCTGGCGGTGCATGCCGAGATCGTGCTCGGTGACGAAACCTTGTTCCGCGCCACGCTCTGCCGCTGCGGCCTGTCGCAGAACAAGCCGTTCTGCGACAACAGCCACATCAAGGGAGGCTTCACCRCCACCGGCGAGCCGCCGCTGAAGGAAGCGCAGGTGCTGGAAGCGCGGGACGGCCCGCTCAAGGTCACGCCCACGGTCAACGGCCCGCTCAAGGTCGAAGGCAATGCCGAGATCGTCACCGGCACGGGGCATACGATCGCGCGCACGACCAAGGTGTTCCTGTGCCGCTGCGGGCATTCGGCAAACAAGCCGTTTTGCGATKGGTCACATAAGCGGGTGGGGTTCGAGGGGTAGGCGTCGAAGCTGCCAATCTCCCCCCTCGTGGGGGAGATGTCCGGCAGGACAGAGGGGGGCGCCGTAGAGCGCGAACCTTAACAATCACCGAGCGATACAAATGCCCCATACACCGCTGCCCCCAAAACACCGCGCCAACGCCAGATCAATGCGCAAGGTAATGACAGCAGCCGAGTTGAAGCTTTGGAACGAGCTTCGTGCCCATCGGTTGATGGGCCTAGGCTTCCGGCGTCAGTTTCCGATCGCCGGATATATCGTAGACTTCGCTTGTCCGCAGAAGAAGCTCGTCGTTGAGGTCGACGGATCTCAGCACGGAGAAGCTGATGCCGTTGCAGGGGATGAGGCGCGGACAGCGCGACTGGAGAAAGATGGCTGGACCGTTTTGCGATTCTGGAACGACGATGTCATTCGCGACATCGATAATGTTTGCCAGCATATCGTGATCGTGACCGGGCTCGGAAGTCCATCCGAATAGCGCGATTAGGTCGGCGGGACAGCGCCCCCCTCTGCCCTGCCGGGCATCTCCCCCACGAGGGGGGAGATTGGCTAACCTCCCTGGCCCAGCCCTCCCTTCTTTATCCGCCAGCCGGTATCAGCTAAGGGCTTCGCAACAAGCCCTCGACCCTGGACTGCCCGCAAAATGACCGCCAAGCCTCACCCTCTCTTCCTCGGCATCGACACCGGCGGCACCTACACCGATGCGGTGCTGTGGTCCGAGGAGGGCGGGCCTAAAGGCAAGGTGCTGGCCAAGGCGAAGTCGCTGACCACGCGCCACGATCTCGCCGTCGGCATATCCGGCGCGGTGGATGCGGTGCTGGAGAAATCCCGGAGCGATCCTGCCTCGATAAAACTCGTCTCGATGTCGACGACGCTCGCCACCAACGCGCTGGTCGAGGGGCAGGGTGGGCGCGTGGCGCTGGTGATGATCGGCTTTTCCGAGGCCGACCTTGCCCGCGATGGCCTCAAGACCGCGCTCGGCACCGATCCGGTGGTGTTCTGCCGGGGCGGCCATGACGTGCACGGCAATGCCGCCAAGCTCGACCTTTCCGGCCTCGAGGCGGCGCTGCCGGAGCTCGGCGGCTCGGTGTCGGGCTTCGCCGTCTGCGCCTATTTCGCCACCCGCAACCCGGCGCATGAGCTGGCCGCGCGGAACCTAATTCGCGACATCACGGGCCTGCCGGTCACAGCAAGCCATGAATTGTCGGCCAAGCTCGGCGGCCCGCGCCGCGCGCTCACCACGCTGCTCAACGCCAGGCTGATCTCGATGATCGACCGGCTGGTCGCCGCGACCGAAGGGTTCCTCGCCAAGCGCGGCATCGCGGCACCGCTGATGGTGGTGCGCGGCGACGGCGCCCTGGTCTCGGCGGCCTTCGCCCGCCAGCGGCCGATCGAGACCATTTTGTCCGGCCCCGCCGCCTCTCTCGTCGGCGCCCGCCACATGACCGGGCTGGACGACGCCATGGTCTCGGACATCGGCGGCACCACCACCGACGTCGCCGTGCTCGACGGCGGCCGCCCGCGCCTCGATCCGGAAGGCGCCACCGTCGGCGGCTTCCGCACCATGGTGGAGGCGGTCGCGATGCGCACCTTCGGCCTCGGCGGCGACTCGGAAGTCACGCTGGAAGACGGCGCGCTCGACCCGAAGATCCTGCTCGGGCCGCGCCGCCTGGTGCCGCTGGCGCTGTCCGGCCTGGTGCATGGCGAGGCGGTGACATCCGAGTTGGAGCGGCAGTTGCGTGCGCCGAACCCAGGCCGCATGGACGGGCGCTTCGCCTTGCGCACTGGCGTTCCGGACCGGCTCGCCGCCGGCCTCACCGGGCCGGAAGCGAAACTCTACGAGACGATCRGCGCCACCCCACTGGCGCTCGACCGGCTGCTGTCGTCGAACGCGCAGAACGCCACGCTGAACCGGCTGGTGGCGCGGGGCCTGGTGCATATCTCGGGCTTCACGCCGTCGGATGCCGCCCATGTGCTGGGCAAGCAGTCGAACTGGGATGCCGCCACCGCGCGCCTCGGCGCCGAGCTTTTCGCCCGACGGCGCGACGGCCGCGGCCAGACGATCGCGGCGACGCCGGAGGAGATTTCGCAGCGCGTGCTGACGACGCTGACCCGCTGGTCGGCCGAATATATCCTCGAAACCGCCTTCGCCGAGGACGGGCTGGACGGCGCGGYCACCGTCGCGCATGCGCTGGTGCAGCGCGCGGTCGACGCGCATCCCGGCATCGCCCGCTTCACCGTTGCGCTCGACCGCCCGGTCATCGGCCTCGGCGCTTCGGCGCCGCTGCACTATGCCGGCCTGCCGCCGCTGGTCGGCAATGGCTGCATCGTGCCGGAGGACACCGACGTCGCCAACGCGCTCGGCGCCGTGGTCGGCCAGGTGCGCGTCTCGGCCGAAGCCCGCGTCAGCCAGCCCAAGGAAGGCCTGTTCCGCCTCGCCTCCGGCCAGACGGTGCGCGACTTCACCGAGGAGGAGAAGGCAATCGAAGCGGCCGAAGCCGATGTGCGGCAGATCGCGGCCGAACGCGCGAAAGATGCGGGCACCGACAGCGCCGAGATCGACGTCGCCACCGAGTTCAAGGTCTCGACCATCGAGGGCCAGCGCATGTTCATCGAGGCGCATGTGGTGGCCGTGGCGTCGGGACGGCCAAGGATCGCGGTGTGAGGGCGGCTTCCCCCTTCTCCCCTTGTGGGAGAAGGTGGATCGGCGCGCAGCGCCGAGACGGATGAGGGGTGTTCCAGCGGAGTGAGGCGTTGGTTTTCCCTGGAGCATCCCTCATCCGTCGCCTTCGGCGACACCTTCTCCCACAAGGGGAGAAGGGGAAGGCCGCGCCTCCTACACCCTAAGCCGAATTGACCCCGCAACCCCAAACATGCCAAAGGCCCCGGCAAAGCTATATCTGGAGACGTGCAGATGACCGACCGCATCGAGATCGCCGGGTTGCGGATTGCCCGGGAGCTCCATGACTTCGTGGCCGAAGAAGCCACGCCCGGCACCGGCATCGACCCGGAAAAATTCTGGGAAGGCTTTTCGGCGATCGTCCACGACCTCGCGCCGAAGAACCGCGCGCTGCTCGCCAGGCGCGACGCCATGCAGGAAAAGCTCGACGGCTGGTACCGCGAGAACGGCGCGCCGATCGACATGGAGGCTTACAAAGGCTTCCTGAAAGAGATCGGCTATCTGGTGCCGGAAGGYCCGGCCTTCAGCGTCTCGACGGTCAATGTCGATCCCGAGATCGCCGTCGTCGCGGGGCCGCAGCTGGTCGTACCGGTGATGAATGCGCGCTATGCGCTCAATGCCGCCAACGCCCGTTGGGGCTCGCTCTATGACGCGCTCTACGGCACCGACGCCATTCCCGAGACCGGCGGCGCTGAGAAGGGCAAGGGTTTCAATCCGGCGCGCGGCGCCAGGGTGATCGCCTGGGCGAAGGATTTCTTCGACCAATCGGTGCCGCTGACCACCGGCAAATGGGCCGGCGTCAACGGGCTCTCGGTGGCGAACGGCGCGCTGAAAGCCRGCGAGGGCGCCGGCGCCACGACGCTGGCCGACCCAAAACAGTTCGCCGGCTATCGCGGCGATGCCGCCACGCCGGAAGCCGTGCTTCTGGTGAAGAACGGCCTGCATATCGAGATCGTGATCGACCGCGCCAACCAGATCGGCAAGACCGATCCGGCCGGCATCGCCGACGTCATCCTGGAATCGGCCTTGACCACCATCCAGGACTGCGAGGATTCGGTCGCAGCCGTCGATGCCGAGGACAAGGTCGTCGTCTACCGCAACTGGCTCGGCCTGATGAAGGGCGATCTCGCCGAAGAGATCACCAAGGGTGGCAAGACTTTTGTCCGCAAGCTCAATCCCGACCGCCGCTACACGGCGCCGAACGGCGGCCAGCTGCTTTTGCCGGGGCGCTCGTTGATGCTGGTGCGCAATGTCGGCCACCTGATGACCAATCCGGCGATTGTCGATCGCGACGGCAACGAGGTGCCGGAGGGCATCATGGATGCCGCGGTCACCGCGCTGATCGCGCTGCACGATGTCGGCGAGAATGGCCGCCGCGCCAATTCCCGCGCCGGCTCGATGTATGTGGTGAAACCGAAGATGCACGGGCCCGAAGAGGTCGCCTTCGCCGTCGAGATCTTCGACCGCGTCGAAGCGCTGCTCGGCATGGCCAGGAACACCATCAAGATGGGTATCATGGACGAGGAGCGGCGCACCACCGTCAACCTCAAGGAGGCGATCCGCGCGGCGCGCGAGCGCGTCGTGTTCATCAACACCGGCTTCCTCGACCGCACCGGCGACGAGATCCACACCTCGATGGAAGCCGGCCCGATGATCCGCAAGGGCGACATGAAGCAGGCCGCCTGGATTTCCGCCTATGAGGCGTGGAACGTCGACACGGGGCTCGAATGCGGGCTCGCYGGCCATGCCCAGATCGGCAAGGGCATGTGGGCGATGCCGGACCTGATGGCGGCGATGCTGGCTGAGAAGATCGCGCATCCCAAGGCCGGCGCCAACACCGCCTGGGTGCCCTCGCCGACGGCCGCGACGCTGCACGCCACGCATTATCACAAGGTCGACGTGCACGCAGTCCAAGCGGCGCTGAAGAGCCGGCCGAAGGCCAARCTCGACGACATTCTGTCGGTRCCGGTAGCAAGGCGGCCGAACTGGACGCCGGACGAGATCCAGCGCGAGCTCGACAACAACGCGCAAGGCATCCTCGGCTATGTCGTGCGCTGGATCGACCAGGGCGTCGGCTGCTCGAAAGTGCCCGACATCAACGATGTCGGCCTGATGGAGGACCGCGCCACGCTGCGCATCTCCTCGCAGCACATCGCCAACTGGCTGCGCCACAAGGTGTGCTCGGAAATCCAGGTCCGGGATTCGCTGCAGCGCATGGCGGCGATCGTCGACCGCCAGAATGTCGGCGACCCGCTCTACCGCCCGATGGCGCCGGACTTCGACAATTCCATCGCCTTCCASGCCGCCTGCGACCTGGTGTTCAAGGGGACCAGCCAACCCAACGGCTATACGGAGCCGGTGCTGCACGCGCGGCGGCTGGAGCTGAAGGCACGGGAGCGCCTGCGGTAGGCGCCGGCGGCCGATCGCCTGAACGGCAGCGGCTCGTCATGGAACGTTTCCGATGTATTTCAAACCGACATAAGGCCCGCCCACGGCAACGTTGTTGTTGGGCTGCGCTAGGTGAGATGCAGTCAACTTCCGACTCTTGCCGCCAGCTTTTACGGCAGGCTTTCGTATGCCTTGTTTGACCTTATGGGTTCCGGAGCCATGTTTTACAACATGGTTCCGTGCGCCATGCCCTCCTTGACCTGCGGCTGAAGCGTGCAAAACACTGCCCAATATCAACGCCGCGGCAGCCACGACGATCCCTTTCCTGAACATACCCTTCGCCTCCTCTATTAATTCACTTCGACACAAGCCTATGGYGGTTCGCGCCCGCGCGCCAGGCGGGGAAAACGGCCGTCGCCAGCCGGCAAGTGCGCCGATCACATAGATGAGATGTCAAGGTGATCGCCGGCCGGCCCAGGATGCCTTGACAGTTAGAAATCTACCTACTAGTTGGTAGGCAAACTAAACGAGAGATCCGACCATGTCTGGACAAATGAACGATCACAGCCGCGCCCCGTCTTCGAACGCTTGGCTCAAAAGCTACTATTATCTGCGCTTTGCCGTATCGGCGGCCTGGGTCCTAGCGACCTTCACCGTCGCCGGGACGGTTCCGACGCTCGCCGCGGTCATGCTGGTGGCTTACCCCGCCTGGGACGCGCTCGCCAACTATGTCGACGCGAAGCGCAGCGGCGGTCTCGGCCGCAACYGGTCGCAGCTGCTCAATTTCGTCGTCAGCATCCTCACCGCGATCGCGGTCGCCATCGCGCTTGGCCACAGCATGAACGCGGTGCTCGCGGTCTATGGCGTCTGGGCCGCGATCTCCGGAGCGTTTCAGCTGCTCACCGCGCTGCGTCGCTGGAAGACCAATGGCGCTCAGTGGGCGATGATCCTGAGCGGCGCCCAGTCGGCGCTGGCCGGCCTATTCTTCGTCAGGATGGCGGGCGRCACGGAGGCAATCGGCATCGCCAACGTGGCGCCCTATGCCGCTTTCGGCRCCTTCTACTTCCTGGTGTCCGCCGTGTGGCTTTCGGTCAGCGATATCCTCGCCAAGTCGCCGCAAGCCGCGCGTTGAGATTTCCGACGCTGGAGGTTAGGCATGTCCATGGATAAGCCCTCGAACACTGCCCCTTCGAATACCGCCGATGACATACTGGCCGCCGCGCGACGCTTCATCGTCGCCGGCGGCTATAACGGCTTCAGCTACGCCGATATCGCCGAGGTGGTCGGTATCCGCAAGGCCAGCATCCATCATCATTTTCCGAGCAAGGTCGACCTCGTGCAGACCCTGGTCAGGCGCTATCTCGAGGACGCCGTCACGGGCATGACGGAACTGGAACGCAATGTGCCCGGGCCGGCCGAGTTGCTGCGAACCTATACCGGCTTCTGGGCGCAGTGCATCAAGGACGCGAGCAGGCCGATCTGCGTCTGCGCCTTGCTCGCCAGCGAACTTCCGGCCCTTCCGCCTGAGGTGGCCGTGGAGGTCCGGGCCTATTTTCAGTTTCTCTCGGGGTGGCTGACCCGCGTCTTCGAGCGCGGCGCCGCGCAGGGGACATTGACGATCGCCGCCGCGCCGCGCGCCGAAGCGGAAGCCTTCATGGCGACCGTGCACGGGGCGATGATTTCCGCGCGGGCCTATGGCGATGTCCTGACCTTCGGYATGATCCTGGCGCCGACATTGCAGAAGCTGATCCCCGCAACCGACTGACGTGAACAATGGAAGGATTGGTGCGGGACGGTTCGACCGCGACCTAAGATGGATTACGCCGCGACCGCCGTTGATTGCACAGGCGACGCGCGCGGCCTGATCGGACTCGGTTTCAGTCAGACCTATGCGCCAAGTTATGYGACCTCAGCCAATAGATTAGATTATGCTAATATGATATAAGCAAAGGCGAGAGGGCGCAAATCCATGGGCCGGTTTCTGGGGCATCTAGCCTGGGTATGTCTTGTTTCGGCCAGCCACGCCAACGCCCACAGCTGGTATTCGGGCAAAACCGACCCGGTTCTCCATCTCGAATGCTGCGGCGGTCACGATTGTCATCCTGTCACGTCAAGCGATGTCAGATCGACGCCGGAGGGCTATTACGTCAGGCAACCGCAGCCCTATGCCCGCAATGACCCGCCGACGGGCGAATGGTTTGTCCCACGAGATCGCGTCCAATCGGCTCCCGACGACAAGTACCATATCTGTGAAAATCTCTATCCGACGTACCGCGTCGGCAAATTGCGGATGCGATGGACATGTTTCTTCGCGCCGCGAACCACCGCATCGCTTTCAAACTGAGGCGCTTCACAAAAGGCCTTCCATTGCGAGGGGACATTGGTGCGATGAGTCAATTTGGCGGCGAACCAGTTCGCGACCCCGCGGATCTCGGCTTCGACACGACGCGGCTGAAGCGACTGAAGCGGTGGATGCAGCGCTATGCCGACACCGGGCGCTGGCCTGGTGGCGCCGTGCTCATCGCCCGCCACGGAAAGCTCGCCTTTTTCGACTGCGCCGGATACGCCGACGTCGAAGCCAGGCGGCCTTGGCAACGTGACCTCATCGCCCGCATCTACTCGATGACCAAACCGGTCACCGCCGTCGCRCTGTTGATGCTGTACGAGGAGGCGCGCGTGCATCTCGACGATCCGGTCGAAGTCTACCTGCCGGAATTCAAGGACATGCAGCTTTTGATACCGGGCGCAACCTCGCTCGACCAGACGGTGCCCGTCAAAACGAGGCCGACGATCCATCATCTGCTGACCCACACATYGGGCCTGAGCCTCTTTACCGGCCCGCGCCTGCTTGGTGAGGCCTATGCCAAGGAAGCGCTCGGCCTCGCCAAGGACTATGGCGGGCTCGACAAGATGGTGCGCAGGATCGCCGAGCTACCATTGGAATGGGAGCCCGGCACGCGGTGGCAATACAGCGCGGGGTCCGATGTCATCGGCCGCATCGTGGAAGTCGTTTCCGGACTGACGCTCGACAAGTACTTTGCGAAGCGCATTTTTGAGCCCCTCGGCATGGCCGACACCGGCTTCTCCGTACCGGACACCGGGATCGGCCGCTTTCCCCCGATGTATGAGGTGACCGCGGCCGGCATGGCCTTGAACGAAGCGCCAGAGGTTTCGGCATGGCGRCAAGGCAAGGTTGATACGTTTTGCGGCGGCGGTGGGCTCGTCGGAACCATCGACGATTACTGGCGGTTTGCCGAAATGCTGCGTGCTGGAGGTGAGCTGAACGGCGAGCGCATCCTCAGTTCCCGCACTCTGAGATTGGCGGCATGCAATCATCTGCCGGGCGATCTTGCTTCGTTGGCAACCGAGGTTTGGGCCGAGACTCAGTTTGACGGCGTCGGGTTCGGTCTGTTGGGYTCCGTCGTCCTCGATCCGGCCAAGGCGCAAATTTCGGCGCAAGCGGGCGATTATGGCTGGGGCGGGGCGGCAGGCACCTTCTTCTGGGTGAGTCCGGTCGACGACATGGTGGTCATTCTCTTCACGCAACTGCTGCCTTCGAGCGCTATTCCGGTGCGCAAGGAGCTGCGCGCGCTCGTCCATGGTGCGCTGACGGGAGCGTGAGGCTCGTCACTCTGACAGCGCCTGGGTGATTGCGCGATCAAGCCGCCTGCGCCATCCGCTCCGCGCTCATGCGATAGGAAATCGCCTCGGCGAGATGGATGCGGCCGACGGTTTCGCTGGCGTCGAGGTCGGCCAGCGTGCGCGCCACCTTCAAGACGCGGTGATAGGCCCGCGCCGAGAAGCCGAGCTTTTCGCTGGCGTCCTTGAGCAGCGTCAGGCCGGCGGCATCGGGCTTGGCGACCTCCTCGATGATCGAAGGCGGGCAATGCGCGTTGGTGGTGGCGGCAGCCCCCAGCCGTTCCAGCCGTTCGCGCTGGATGGTGCGCGCACGCGCCACGCGCTGCGCCACCGCGGCGCTCGTCTCGGCCTTGTCCGGCCGGATCAGGTCGCTTGCCGAGACCGCCGGCACCTCGATCCGAAGGTCGATGCGGTCGAGCATCGGACCGGAAATGCGCGCCTGGTACTCGGTGCGGCAACGGTCGCCGCGCAGGCAGCGATAGCCGGGCTCGCCCGACATGCCGCAGCGGCACGGATTCATCGCGGCCACCAGTTGGATGCGCGCCGGATAGGTGACGCGGTGGTTGGCGCGCGCGATCATGCAGTCGCCCGTCTCCAGCGGCTGGCGCAACGCGTCCAGCGTCTGCGGTGAAAATTCCGGCAATTCGTCGAGGAACAGCACGCCGTGATGGGCGAGCGAGGCTTCGCCTGGACGCGCGCGCAGGCCGCCGCCGACCATCGCCGCCATCGAAGCGGAGTGATGCGGGGCGCGGAACGGCCGCCGGTCGGTGAGCTTGCCTTCGCCGAGCTCGCCGGCGACGGACGCGATCATCGAGACTTCGAGCAGCTCCTTGGGCGCCAGCGGCGGCAGGATCGAGGGCAGCCGCTGCGCCAGCATCGACTTGCCGGCGCCGGGCGGCCCGACCATCAGGAGATTGTGCCCGCCGGCGGCCGCCACCTCCAGCGCCCGCTTGGCGCTTTCCTGGCCCTTGATGTCGGCGAGGTCGGGAAGATCGCGCGCCGCCAGCTGGATGCCGGCCTCGGGCCGCGACAGCACCTGCGTGCCGCGAAAATGGTTGGCGATGGCGATCAGGCTGCGCGGCGCAAGGATGTCGAAATCCTTGCCGGCCCAGGCCGCCTCCGGCCCGCAGGCGAAGGGGCAGATCAGGCCCTTGTTCTCCGCATTGGCGCCGATGGCCGCCGGCAGCGCGCCGGCCACGCCCGCGATCGTGCCGTCGAGCGACAATTCGCCAAGCACCACATAGCCGGCCAGCATGTCGCCCGGAATGGCGCCAAGCGCCGCCATCAGGCCGAGCGCGATCGGCAGGTCGTAATGGCTGCCTTCCTTGGGGAGATCGGCCGGCGCGAGGTTCACCGTCACCTTCTTCGACGGCATCGACAGGCCGGATGCATGGAGCGCTGCCTGCACGCGCTCGCGGCTTTCGGCCACCGCCTTGTCCGGCAGGCCGACGATCTGCATGCCGACCTTGCCCGGCCCGACCATCACMTGGACATCGACCGGCAAGGCCTCGATGCCCTGGAAAGCCACCGTGCGAACCCGCGCCACCATGTTTCCCGCGCCCCCGGATGCAGTTCCCCGCGACGCTGCCATCAGCCCGCGCAAGACCTCACGCCAGACAACCACAGTTTTGYGGCCGAGGCAAGAACATTACGGGAACATCGTTCCCGCTCATGCAACGGGCGTCGTGGCGAGAATTACCCCCGCTTCCCTTCCACGCAATCCCAGAACAGGGCCGCGATATCCGCGCCGCCGAAGCGCTGCACTTCGCGCACGCCGGTCGGCGAGGTGACGTTGATCTCGGTCATGTAGTCGCCGATCACGTCGATGCCGACGAGGATGAAACCGCGTTCCTTCAGCGCCGGTCCGATGCGGGCGCAGATCTCGCGCTCGCGCTCCGTCAGCTCGGTCTTCTCGGCGCGGCCGCCGACATGCATGTTGGAGCGGGAATCGTGCTCGGCCGGCACGCGGTTGATGGCGCCCACCGGCTCGCCGTCGATCAGGATGATGCGCTTGTCGCCCTTGCGCACGTCCTTGAGGTAGCGCTGCACGATATAGGGCTCGCGGAACAGCTGGCCGAACATCTCGAGCAGCGAGGCGAGGTTGCGGTCGGCCTCGTGCAGATGGAAGATGCCGGCGCCGCCATTGCCGTAGAGCGGCTTGACGATGATGTCGCCGAATTCCTTGCGGAAGGCGGCCACCTCCTGAGGGTCCTTGGTGATCAGCGTCTCCGGCATTAGGTCCGGGAACTCGGTGACGAAGATCTTTTCCGGACTGTTGCGCACCCAGGCCGGATCGTTGACCACCAGCGTCTTGGGATGGATGCGCTCCAATATGTGCGTGGTGGTGATGTAGTTCATGTCGAAGGGCGGGTCCTRCCRCAGCAGCACCACGTCCATCTCGGAARGGTCGGTGCGCACTTTCTCGCCGAGCGAATAGTGGTTGCCCTTCTCGTCGCGCACCTGCATCTCCTCGATGCGCGCGAACACCTTGCCGTCCCGCATCGACAGCCGGTCGGGCGTGTAATGGAAGAGCTTGTGGCCGCGCCGCTGGGCCTCCAGCGACAGCGCGAAGCTCGTGTCGCCGGCGATCGACACGGTGGAGACATGGTCCATCTGGACAGCGATTTTCAGCGGCATCTCGGGTCTCCGGCGAACTCAGCCGCCGATATAAGGAAATTGGCGGCGTCTGCCAATCGTGCTCGCTTGGTGCAGACGCTCAGAGACTGCTTCGAAATTCGCTCTGGCGAGTCATATGGTGGTGGTTTCGAGAACCGGAGCGCAGCGGACTTTTGGTCCGTGAGCACCGGAAGCGCAGAAAACGCCATCAGATGGCCGCCAGAGTAGAATTTCCAAACGGTCTCAGCGGTCGAAGACCAGCCTGGAATAGCCCAGGAAGGACAGCGTCATCGCGACGATCGAGGCGATGGCGAGCGCCGCCAGCGGCGGCAGCGCCGGCAGCGCGAGCAGGATGGCGCAATAGACCAGGTAATTGACGATGCTGGTGGCGATGCCGACGCCGCCATAGCGGGCGCCTTCCTCCGCGAGGCCCCGGCTCGACGGCGCGAAGGTCAGGTGGCGGTTGATCTGCCAGGTGACGCAGAGCGCGAAGCCGATCGACAGCACGCGCGCCAAGAGCGGGCCGAGCGGCGTGGTGGCAAGCAGCAGCCAGAGCGCCGCCGCGTCGGCGGCGAAACCGATGCCGCCGGCGACGGCGAAGCGGAAGAGGCGGCCCACTAGATCGTGATGGCGTTTTCCTTGGATCGCCCTCACGATCTAACTCGTTGTTGGAGCATGATCTTCTCCGAAAACCGGTTCCCACTTTTCGGGATCATGCTCTAAGCCGCCCGTGGGGCCTTGCCCGGCTCGCTCTTCGGCAAGGCCTGCCCGGCTGCCTGGCGCTCGGCACGGCCGGAGGAAATCGACAAATAGAAGATGCGCTTCTGCTCGGCCCGGCCGCGCGACACCGAATCGAGGATGAAGCCGGTCATCATCGAGAGCATGGCCAGAAGCAGCATGCCGATCGACAGCACCCAGGTCGGCATGCGCGGCACGAGCCCCGTCTCGGCGAATTCGACCAGCACCGGGATCATCAGGCCGATGCTGGCGGCCAGGAAGAACAGCGCAAAGGTGCCGAAGAAGCGCAGCGGCTGCGTCTCCTTCACCAGCATGGCGAACATCCACAGGATCCTGGCGCCGTCGCGGAAGGTCGACAGTTTCGACGACGAGCCCTCCGGGCGGCGGCCGTAATCGAGCGCCATCTCGCTCACCGGCAGTTTCAGCTGCGAGGCATGCACCGACATCTCGGTCTCGATCTCGAAGCCGCCGGAAACGGCTGGGAAACTCTTGACGAAGCGGCGCGAAAACACCCGGTAGCCGGAGAAGATATCGGTGAAGTCGGTCCCGAACAGGCCCTTGTAGAGGCGGTTGAAGACGCGGTTGCCGAAGGCGTGGCCGTTGCGGCCGGCATCGTCGGTCACGCCGCGCCTGGTGCCCACCACCATGTCGGAGCGTTCGGTCTGCAGGACGTTGATCAGCTGCGGCGCATCCTCCGGCGCGTAGGTGCCGTCGCCGTCGGCCATCACATAGATGTCGGCGTCGATGTCGGCGAACATGCGCCGCACCACATTGCCTTTGCCCTGACGCGGCTCGCGCACGACGATGGCGCCGGCGGCGCGGGCCTTCAGCGCCGTGAGGTCCTTGGAGTTGTTGTCGTAGACATAGATCGCGGCCGAAGGCAGCGTCTCACGGAAGCGCCGCACGACCTCGCCGATCGTCAGCTCCTCATTGTAGCAAGGCAGGAGCACGGCGATGACCGGCTCGTGGCGGACTRCATGCGRCATGTCTGTCTCCGGGCGCCCGACCCAGCCTCCGACCGTCTCTCATGCCGRCCCCGTCGAGCCGTTTTACTATTTATTGAAGCCGTTAAGGCTAGGTTTAAACCGATCCTCTCCTTCAAAGGCCACGGCAAATGGGCACAGCCGAGAACGGCGCCGCCACCTGGAAGTCCGATCTGGCGCTGGCGCTGCTGGCGGCCCTGCTCGCCTTCGCCTTCGACGCGTGGACAGGCTTCGGCCAATTGACCGATGCAGGCGGCGACAACGACAATCTGCTGCGCCTCGTCGAGGTCCGCGACCTGCTGGCGGGCCAGGGCTGGTTCGACCTGCACCAGTACCGGATGGGGATGGAAGGCGGCTTCGTCATGCACTGGTCGCGGCTGGTCGACGCGCCGATCGCCGTGATCGCGCTTGCCGCCTCGGCGCTCACCGGCAGCAGGCCGCTCGGCGAGGACGTGGCGGAGGTGCTGTGGCCGGCGCTGCTCTTCTGGTCGACCTTGTTCTTCACCGCCCGCGCCRCGCGCAGCTTCGGCGGCGGTGGCGCGGTGCTGCCCGYCATCCTGGTCGGCGCCGCCGGCTATTACTTCATCGGCATCTACGACCCCGGCGCGCTCGACCACCACAACGTCCAGCTGATGCTCACCATGGCGAGCCTCGCTTTGCTGCTCGAAGCGCCCGCGCGGCGCCGGGCCGCGCTGTTGTCCGGCCTCTGCGCCGCGCTGACGCTCGCCGTCGGCATGGAAACCGTGCCTTATGTCGCCACCATCGGCCTTTGCGTGGCGCTGCTGTTCGTCGCCGATCCGGACGGCGAGCGGACGATCGCCCGGGATTTCGGCCTCGGTTTCGCCGGCATCGCGGCGGTTGTCTTCGTCACGACGGTTCCGCCTTCCGCATGGGGCGCGGCGCAGTGCGATGCCTTCTCGGTCGCGCAGTTCATCGTCGCGGCCACTGCCGGCGCGGGGCTGGCAGCCATCGCCTCCATCGAGCCCGCCGTAGGCAGCTGGCGGCGCCGGCTGGGGTCGCTCGCCGTGCTGGGGGCGGTTCTCGGCCTGGTCGTTGCGGTGTTCTTCCCGCAATGCCTCTCCGCGCCCTATGGCTCCCTCGACCCGCGCCTCAAGGAGCTGTGGCTTGACCATGTCGACGAGGCCCAGTCGCTGCTCACGCTCATCGTCCGCGATCCGGCGCGCGTCGCGGCGCGCTATGCGACGCCGCTGGTGGCGATCATCCTGATGGCGCTGCGTCTGCGCCGCGGCGGCTGGCGGCGGCAGGACAGCCTCGTCACGGCACTGCTGGCCATCGCTTTCGCGGTCGGCGCCTGGCAGGTGCGCGCCACTACCTTCTCGATCGCCTTCGCGGTCATCCCGCTGTCGGCCTGGATCGCCAAATGGCGGGCGCGAGCCGAAACCAGCTCCTCGCTCGGCGTGGCGCTGCGCCTTGCAGCCGTCTGGCTGGTCTCGATCAACCCGGTCTGGACAGGCGTCGCCGCGGCCGCCTCTGTGGCGTTGGATAAAGGCAAACCCGTCGGCGACGGCGGGGCCGCGGACACGACCTGCGAGAAGAAGGCCAGTTTCGCGCCGCTCGGCGGCATGGCCGATACCACCGTGCTGGCGATCTCCAATCTCGGAGCGCCGGTGCTGGCCTATAGCAGCCATCGCGTCTTCGCCGGCCCCTATCACCGCAATGTCGCCGGCAATCTCCTGGCGCTGGACGCCTTTCTCGGCTCGGCCGATGACGCGCGCGCAATCGTCGAGGCGCATCGTGTCGGCCTTGTCGCCGTCTGCCCCGGCAATGTCGAGACCGTGATCCTGACCCGAAAGGCGCCGCAGGGCTTCCTGGCCGACCTGCTGCGCGGCAGGGTGCCGGACTGGCTCGAGCCGATCAGCGAGAAAGAGAGCCCGGTCTCCCTCTATCGCGTCAGGCAAGCCGGCTAAGAGCAATTCCAGGAAAAGTGCGCGGCGGGTTCCGCGAATAACCGCGTGAGGAGGTTCGAAGCGCGACCTTTTTTGGGGACCTTCGGAAAATCGATTTTCTCGATACTTTTCCTAAACGCTTTGCTGCCAGTGTGAAGAGAAATACCGCCGTAAGAACAGGGACATGATGCAAACGACGTTTGGCACCGGTCAGCCAGGCAAGGAAAACACGGATCTGGCCTTTACGGATTCGTTGACCGGGCTCGGCAACCATCGTCGCTTCTTCGACAAGGTCGATCRCCTGATCAGCGACCGCGCCGACGATCCCGCGCCCTTCACCGTCGGCATTCTCGACCTCGACGGCTTCAAGCCGATCAACGACCTGTTCGGCCACAAGGCCGGCGACGACATCCTGGTCCAGGTGGCGATGCGGCTGCGCGCCTCGATGGATGGCTATTCCACCGTATGCCGCATCGGCGCCGACGAGTTCGCCTATCTCTACCCGATGGTGTTCTCGGAGGAGCAGGCGGCCGAGAAGTCGCGCATGCTGATCGAGATCCTGTCGGCGCCCTACGATGTCGGCGAGCGCACCGCCAGGCTCTCGGCCTCGGTCGGCTGCTCGCTGTTCTATTCCGGCGACGAGACCACCGAGATTCTGATCAACAAGGCCGAGACCGCGCTCTATCACGCCAAGCGTTCGGGCCGCGGCCGCGTCGTCGTCTACACCCGCGAGATGGAGGAGGCGGCCAAGCGCGTCACCCGCATCGAGCAGGCGCTGCGACGCGCCGTCTCGGCCGGCGAGGTCGAGCCGCATTTCCAGCCGATCGTCGACCTGAACAGCCGCCGCACCATCGGCTTCGAGACGCTGGCGCGCTGGACCGACCGCGATCTCGGCGTCGTGCCGCCATCGGTCTTCATCCCGATCGCCGAGGAACGCGGCATCATCGGCCCGCTGTCGCAGTTGGTGCTGCGCAAGGCGACCGAGGCGGCGCGCAGCTGGCCGAAAGAGCTGTTCCTGTCCTTCAACCTGTCGCCCTCGCAGCTCGTCGACCAGAACACCGGCCTGCATATCCTGGCGATCCTCGAGCGCACCGGCTTCGATCCGCGCCGGCTGGAGATCGAGATCACCGAGACCGGCCTGATGAACGACCCGGCCTCGGCCGAGAAGATCGTCGAGGATCTGCGGCGCGTCGGCATCCGCGTCTCGCTCGACGATTTCGGCACTGGACAGTCGTCGCTCGGACGCCTGCGCGAATTCCATTTCGACAAGCTCAAGATCGATCGCGCCTTCGTCTCCTCCATCCTCGACGACCGCCCGTCCGAGCATATCATCCGCGCCATCCTCGCCATGTGCGAAGGGCTCGGCATGGATGTCGTGGCCGAAGGCATCGAGGACGAGGCTCAGGCCGATCGCCTCGTCCAGTTCGGTTGCGCCGGCGGCCAGGGCTACCTGTTCGGCAAGCCGGCCGATGCCGACGCCACGCTCGGCTATCTGCGCGATTCCTATCGCGGCGCGCTGCACGCCAAGGCGATTTGACCGGGCTTTTGGGAATCGCATAGGGCGGCGCCGGCCCCCTTATCCGGCCGCTTCGCGGCGACCTTCTCCCGCTGGGGAGAAGAGGCTAGCGCCGACGCCGGCAATCTCCTCCCCCTCGGGGTCCGAAGGACGGGCGAGACCCGTGGCTCGCCCCGGAATGGTCAGCCGAACGAAGCGGAGGCAGGGTGAGGGGGAGTGCCTCATTTGTCGGACATAAGCTGCCGAATCCGCCTTTTCACCCTTGCCCCCCGGCCCGGCGTGGCTAGGATGCGCGCCGGCCAAAGGGAGAAAAGATCATGATGCCATCGGCGCTTTTCGCCGACCTCGACGGCGCCTCGGTGCTGATCACGGGCGGTGGCTCCGGCATCGGCGCGGCGCTGACCGAAGGTTTCATGCGGCAGAACGCGAAAGTCRCCTTCATCGACATCGCCGACAAGCCGAGCGCGGCCCTTGCCGACCGGCTGGAGAAGGAGCTCGGCCGCCGCCCGCTCTATCTCAAGGCCGATTTGCGCGACATCGGGGCGCTGCGCGCCGCCGCGGCGAAAGCTGCCGAGGCGCATGGCGACGTGACGGTGCTGGTCAACAACGCCGCGCTCGACGACCGCCATGCCGTGGAGGATGTCACGGTCGAGTTCTGGGACAACAATCTCGCCATCAACCTGCGGCCGCATTTCTTCACCGCGCAGGCCGTGGCGCCGGGCATGAAGCGCGCCGGCGGCGGCTCGATCATCAACTTCACCTCCACCTCCTATCTGATCAACCATCCCGATATGCCGGCTTATACCGCGGCTAAGGCAGGCATACTCGGCCTGACAAAAGGCCTCGCCGGCAAGCTCGGGCAGAACCGCATCCGGGTCAACGCGGTGGCGCCCGGATGGGTCATCACTGAACGCCAGCGCGAGCTTTGGGTCACGGATGAAGGGCTGGCCGCCCATGTCGCCAAGCAATGCATCAAGGACGTCATGCAACCTGACGACATGGTCGGCACGGTGCTGTTCCTGGCCTCGGATGCCTCACGCATGCTCACCRCCCAGATGCTGATCGTCGACGGAGGCTTCCTGTGAGTCCGGCGCCCGCGGTCGCCGCGCTCGACTGGGGCACGACCAGGCTCAGGGCCTGGCTGCTCGACGGCTCAGGCAAGGTGCTTGCCGAGCGGCGCGGAGACGACGGGCTGATCACCGCCCGCGAAAAAGGTTTTGCCAGGGTGCTGGAAGGCCATCTGGACGCCATGGGCGCGCCGGACACGCTGCCGGTCATCATCTGCGGCATGGCCGGTTCCCGGCAGGGCTGGATCGAGGCGCCCTACGTCACCGTGYCGGCGCCGATCGGCGCCATCCTTGCGGGTGCGGCCCGCATCGAGGGCCTGAGCCGCGACATCCGCATCGTGCCCGGCCTCGCGCAGCGCCTGACTGAGGCGCCGGACGTCATGCGCGGCGAGGAAACCCAGCTTGCCGGCGCCGGTTTGCCGGCAAAGGGGCAGCACCTCGTCTGCATGCCGGRCACGCATTCGAAATGGGTCGCTGTCGCGGACGACGCCGTCGAAGGCTTCGGCACCTGGCCGACCGGCGAATTGTTTTCCGTATTGGCCGCGCACTCGATCCTGAAACATTCGCTCGGCGAGCATCCCGCTCCGGTCGCGGCGGACAGCCCATTCTTCCGGCAATGGTGCGAACGGGCCTTGGGCGAGGGCGGCGACGTCACCTCGAAACTGTTTGCCATCCGCGCCGCCGGGCTTCTGCAGGACTTGCAGTCCACCGATGCGGCGGCATGCCTGTCCGGGCTTCTGATCGGCGGCGAGATCGCCTCGGCCAAGCGACGCTACGGCGCAAGCGAGGCGCCGGTCGTGCTGGTCGCCTCAGGCGCGCTGGCGACGCTTTATGGCGCGGCGCTCGGCCTTGCCGGCCTTGCTTTTCGCACGGTCGACGCCGATGAAGCGGTGCGCGCCGGCCTCGCCGAGGCCGCGCGCGAGAACGGCATGATTGGAGGCGCTTCATGAGCCAGACCGCACCCTTCCCGAAGCTCAAGCGCGGCCTGGTCGCCATCTTGCGCGGTCTCAAGCCGTCCGAGGCCGTGGCGATCGGCCGGGCGATCCATGACGCCGGTATCGAGGCGATCGAGGTGCCGCTCAATTCGCCGGAGCCGTTCGTCTCCATCGCCGATCTGGTCAAGACGCTGCCGCAAACAGCGCTGATTGGCGCCGGCACGGTGCTGACCGCCGCCGATGTCGACGGCCTGCACAAGGCCGGCGGCAAGTTGCTGGTCAGTCCGAACATCGATGCCGAGGTCATGGGCCGCGCCATGCATCATGGCATGGTGACGATGCCGGGCGTGTTCACGCCCACCGAGGCCTTCCAGGCGATCCGGTTAGGAGCCTCGGCGCTGAAATTCTTCCCGGCGAGCGTGCTTGGATCGAGCGGCATCGCGGCGGTGCGCGCGGTGCTGCCGGCAACGACGCTGGTCGGCGCCGTCGGCGGCGTCTCGGACAAGGACTTTGCCGGCTACAAGGCGGTCGGCGTCAGCGTCTTTGGCCTCGGGTCCAGCCTCTACAAGCCGGGCGCGTCGGTCGAGGACGTCGCGCTGCGCGCCCGCGCCGCGGTCGCCGCCTGGGACGAAGCCTTCGGAGGATGACGATGGACGGCGTTTCGGTTTTTTCCGATCATATCTGCGAACTTGGCGAAGGCCCGAGCTACGATCCCGCCACCGACACTTTGTTCTGGTTCGACATCGTCAATGGCAAACTCCTGGAAAAGCCGCTCGCCGGCGCGCTGAAAATCCATGATCTCGGCGTCATGGCCAGCGCCATCGCCGTCATCGACGACGAGCGCCAGCTCATCGCCACAGAGACCGGCCTGCAGGTCCGCGACGTGAAAACCGGCAGGCTGACGATGCACACGCCGATCGAGGCCGACAACCCGCTGACGCGCTCCAACGATTCGCGCGTCCATCCCTGCGGCGCGCTGTGGACCGGCACGATGGGCAAGGGCGAGGAGAAGGGCGCCGGCTCGATCTACTGGTTCTTCAAGGGCGAATTGCGCCGGCTGTTTTCGGGCATCACCGTCTCGAATTCCATCTGCTTCTCGGAGGACGGCAAAATCGCCTACTACACCGACACAGCGACCGGGCTGCTGATGCGCGTCGCCTGCGATCCGGCGACCGGTCTGCCGGCCGGCGAAGTGAAAGTGTTCGTCGATCACCGCTCCTCGAAAGGCTATATCGACGGTTCGGTCGTCGATCGCGACGGCGTGCTGTGGAACGCCGTCTGGGGCGGCAAGGCGGTGAAGGCCTATGCGCCGGACGGCACGCTGCTGCGCGAGATCGCGATGCCGGTGACGCAGGCTTCCTGCCCCGCCTTTGTCGGCGCGAAAGCCGATCGCCTCGCCGTGACCTCGGCCTGGAGCGGCAAGGACGAAAAACAGCGCGCTCTCGATCCGCAGGCCGGGATGACCTTCCTGCTCGATATCCCGGTCAACGGCCGCTTCGAGCCGCGGGTGCTGATCGCCTAAGGCAGGTCAGCACTATCAGGCAATCGCCTTGGCCCGGTCGGTTTCCCGCAAGCCGGCCGCTGCGGCCATGCGATGGTAGCGCCTGATTTCGCCCGGAGCATTCGATGCCGCAGCCGACGCTGATCCTTGTCTACGAACCGGAAAGGCCCTGTTTCGACCGGCTCGTCGCCGCCGGCTATCCAACGGAGCGCGCCATCGAGATCTCCTCTTATCTGGCGCAGTCGACCGACCTCGCACCGGAGTTCGACCTGCTCGCGGCAGCTTGCGGGAAGCGGGGGATCGCTTTCAAGCCTGTCGAGCTCGACAATGCGGCGCCGGTTCTGGCGAAGGCCGATCCCGCGAGCACGCTGGTCTGGACGTTGACCGACGGCATAGCCTATTTCCGCGGCGGGGCAGCACCCGCAATGGCCCGCCTCAACGGCCTGCGCACCATCGGCGCCGACGATTCGCTGTTCGCGCTCTGCCAGGACAAGCTCCGCTCCGGCGCCGTGCTCGGCGCGCTCGGCCTGCCGGCGCCGCAGGCCGGCCTTGCCCGCAACGGCGAGTGGCTGGTCGAACCGCCGGCCTCGCCGAAAGGCTGGTTCGTGAAGCCCAACCGACTGGGCGCCAAGATCGGCATCTGGCCGGATTCGCGCATCGGCTATCTCGGCCACGCGCTGGAGCTTAGCCGGCGTGTCTTTTCCCACTATCGCGACGACGTCGTCGTCCAGCCCTATGTCGCCGGCCGCAATGTGCGGGCGAGCTTCCTGGGGTTGAAGCCCGAAACCGGCGTCGAGGCCTTGGGCATCTTCTTCGTCGATTCCGGCGGCGATTTCCAGACCATGGCCGACTCGATGGCGCTTTATGGCGATACCGGCCAGGCGGCGAAGGATGCGGGCACCTATGTCGAGCCGGAGCTTGAGGCGGTCGGCGCCAGTCAGCCGGAGGCGGATCGGAAAATCCGCGCCGTCGCGCAGAGGCTGATCGGCGGCCTTGGCTTGCGGGATGTCTTTTCCATCGATTTCAGGGTCGAGGCCGACGACACCGTGCACCTCATCGAGTTCGAAGTCTGCCCCGGCCTGCCCTGCTTCGATTTCCGCGACTATTGCCGCAGGGAGTGGGGCATGAGCCTTGCCGATGCGATGGCCGAGACGGCAGCGAGCCGGTTGCGGTCGTGACACTCATGATTGGCTGAGACCTAACGACTTCGTCATTCCAGGGTCTGCGCTGCGTCGCTACGCTCCTTGCTCCACCCGTGGATGACGAAATGATGGACGTTCCGGCGAATCTCCAATGAACCGTGGGCGCCTTGCTGTCTCCGCCGCTCGCACAGGCCCGCATTGCAACACCCGCGCCTTGACGCATGGTTCTTCGCCTCTACTGTCGCGGCTCTGTCAACGAGAGCCGCGCAATGAACACAACGCCCGTCAGCGTTCAAAGTCTCCACCATCATCTAAGGCGCATGGGCGGGCGCGACCCGCATGAGACGCATCGCGTCGCCACGCCGCTCGAGCTGCTCTTCGACCTGACCTTCGTCACCGCTTTCGGCCTTGCCGCCTCGCAGCTGGCGCACGCCCTGGCAGAGGGCCATTACGCGGTCGGCCTGCTCGRCTTCRGCTTCGCCGGCTTCGCCATCTGCTGGGCCTGGATCAATTTCTCTTGGTTCGCCTCGGCCTATGACACCGACGACTGGCTTTTCCGCCTCATCACCATGGTGCAGATGATCGGCGTGCTGGTGCTGGCCATCGGCCTGCCGCGCATGTTCGCCTCGATCGAGCATGGCGAGCATCTCGACAATTCCATCATGGTGCTGGGCTACGTCATCATGCGCGTCGCCATGATCTTCCAGTGGCTGCGCGCGGCAAGGCAGGATCCGGCGCGTCGCGACATCTGCCTCACCTATGTCACGGCTATCGCCATCGCCCAGATCGGCTGGGTGGTGCAGATCCTGGTCGATTTCTCGATCGAGACCAGCGCCGTGCTCGCCGTCGTCCTGMTGCTGGTAGAGCTCGCCGGGCCCGTGCTCGCCGAGCGCAGAAACGGCGGCAYGCCCTGGCACGCGCATCACATGGCCGAACGCTATAGCCTGTTCGCCATCATCGCGCTCGGCGAAGGGGTCGTCGGCACGCTGGCCTCGCTGTCGGCCGTGGTCGAGGAGCAGGGTTGGAACCTCGATGCCGCCCTTGTCGGCGTCGCCGGCACCGGTCTCACCTTCGGCATGTGGTGGTGCTACTACATGCTGCCCTCGGCGCCGGTGCTGCATGCGCACCGCGACCGCTCATTCGTCTGGGGTTACGGCCAGATGGTCATCGTGGCCGCGATCGTCGCCACCGGCGCCGGCCTGCATGTCGCGGCCTATTTCATCGAGCACAAGACCCAGACCGGGCCGCTGGCGACACTGCTCTCGACCGCGATTCCGCTGACCATTTTCCTCGGCGGGATCTATGCGCTCTACTATTACCTCGTGCAGCGCTTCGACCCGTTCCACATCTGGCTGCTGCTGGCCACGGCGGCGGTCACCGCACTCGCCGTCGTCGCCGCCATTGCAGGCGTGGACATGGCGGTGTGCCTGATCATCCTGACGCTGGCGCCGGCGGTCACCGTCGTCGGCTACGAAATCCATGGTMATCGCCACCAGGCGGAATCRCTCGCCATGGACGAGCGGCACACGCTGCACTGACGGAGGGGCGAGAGCTTTAGTGCGTTRCGCAATTCCTGACGGAAAACCGCTCACACTTTTCCTGGAATTGCTCTAGATGCCCTCGACCAGCACGATCTCGCCGTCGGCCACTTTCTGGCGGATGGCGACGGCGCGCTGGTATTCCGGCGAGTGGTAGCAGTCATGCGCCGCCGCCAGCGATTCGAACTCGATGATGACGTTGCGGGCGCGCCCCGGACCCTCGGCCTTTTCGTGCTCGCCGCCGCGCGCCAGGAACTTCGCGCCGAAGCGGTCGAAGGCGAGCTTCGCGGCCGCGACATAGTCCTTGTAGCCCTCGGCGTCGCGCACATCGACACGGGCGATCCAATATCCCTTGGGCATTCTTCTTCTCCTGTTTGCGTTGTCCGAACGAGGACTGGTCCTCAGGCCGAMAGCATCTCTGCGAGGATCGCCTCGGCCGCCGCGCGCCGGTCCGGCGCGGCGACGATCGGCCGGCCGACGACCAGGTGGCTGGAGCCGTTGCGGATCGCCTGCGCCGGGCTCACCACGCGCTTCTGATCGCCATGGTCGCTGCCCGACGGCCRGATGCCCGGCGTCACCACCGCCAGGTCGGGGCCGACGATGCGGCGCACCGCTTCGGCCTCCTCGGCCGAGCAGACGACGCCGCCCATGCCGGCATGCAGCGTCTGTTCGGAGCGCCTGAGCACCAGCGTGTGCGGGTCGTATTCATAACCGGCGTCGATCACGTCCTGCTCGTCCATCGAGGTCAGCACCGTCACGCCGAGCAGGCAAAGCTCGCTGCCCCTGGCCGCCTCGACAGCCGCTCTCATGGTTTTGGGATAGGCATGCAGCGTCAGCATCGTCACGCCCATCTTGACGATGTTCTCGACGCCCTTGGCGACCGTATTGTCGATGTCGAGCAGCTTCATGTCGAGGAACACTTTGGTGCCGCCGCTGGCGAGCTCCCGCGCGAAGTCGAGCCCGCCGGCGAAGGCGAGCTGGTAGCCGATCTTGTAGAACGAGATGGCGCCTTCGRGCTCGCGCACCGCCTTCTCGGCTTCCTTCAGCGTCGGCACGTCGAGCCCGACGATCAACCTGTCCCGCATCGTGTCGGCCTCCGCGAAATTGATCACGCCTCGATCCGGGTGGACAGCATGCGCGAGGTTTCGATCAGTGTACGGCATAGGCGCTCCATCGATTGGTGTAGTCTGGCGTCCCTGAATCGTCCGTCCTCGGCGAAGGCTTCGCCGGCCTCGGAAACCGAGCATTCGGGCGTGATCACCTCCATCTGGCAACGCACCAGCACCGCGCGCAGATGGTTGATGYAGCGTATGCCGGCGAACTTGCCTTCCGAGGATGAGCAGAGAGCGACGGGCTTGCCGTAGAGCGGCCTGAACGAACGGCTGCCCTCGCGCCGTATCCGRCTCWCCCAGTCGATCGCGTTCTTGAGCAAGGGCGGGATCGAGCCGTTATATTCGGGCGTCGCGATCAGCAACCCGTCATGCGCGGCGATCTGGCGGCCAAGCTTGATCGCGTTCTCGGGGATGCCTTTTTCCTTTTCCAGGTCCTCGTCCATGATCGGCAGTGGATAGTCGCGGAGCGAGATGCGCGTCACCTCCGCGCCCTGCATGGCGAGCTCCTTCTGCGCCACATCGGCCGTCCGGCCGCTATAGGCGCCGGTGCGGACCGAGCCGGCGAAGACGAGGATTCGTGGGATCACTGCCATTGGCCACCCTTGTTCGGGGACAGGTACAGCCAAGGAGCATTCAAATCAACGGCCGGATGAGGGAATAGGCATTAGGCAGTAGGGGAATGGGCGGTTCGATTTCCAGACTTTTCCCTACTGCCTATTCCCTACTGCCTTCTCGTCTAATGCGCTGCGCGCCGGTAGATCCACAGCTGCGTCGGCGGGATGTTGCGGAAGATGAAATCGAAATGYTCGACCGTGTAGTCGCCGCGCCCGRCCGGGATCGGCGACAAYGGGCCGTAGGTGAGCTGCACGATAGGCCGTCCGGCGGGAATGCGGTCGAGCAGGCTTTCGACATAGGCGATGCGCTGGGCGACCGGGAAATTGAGCAGCGGCACRCCAGAGACGACCGAATCGAACACCATGTCGCGCTTGTCGCCGAGCGTGGCATTGAGATTGAAGGCGTCTCCCTCGATCACGTTGACTCCGGGATAGAGCCCGCGCAGATGGCGCACGAAGTCGGTCGAATATTCGACCGCGTAGAGGTTTTCGGGCTTCACGCCCTGGGCGAGGATGGCGCGGGTGATGACGCCGGTGCCGGGGCCGACCTCGAGCACAGGCAGGCCGGATCTCGGATTGACGATCGACGCCATCTTGCGGGCGGTGATGGAACTGGTGGGAACGATCGAGCCGACCGTCTTCGGCTTGTCGATCCAGCCTTTGAAGAACTTCAGCTCGTCGTCGAATTTTTCGGCCAGCGCTTTGCGCAACCCGGGACTACGTGCCATCACGAGCTCTCCTCAATGCTCCGCCCCCGATCCGCTACTTAGCAGGTGGGTGGGACAAGGCAAGGCGTCAAGCTGGCATAAGGTGTTGATGACGCTTGGGAAGCCGATCGCGCCCTCCCATGCCGTGCGAAATGCGGGGCTGCGGCGATCAGCTCTCGCCGAACGATTCGAAGAAGTCCTTCATGCGCGCGAAGAAGCCGCTCGACTGGGGCGAATTTTCCTTCGAGGAGAGCTGCTCGAACTCTTCCAGCAATTCGCGCTGGCGGCGCGTCAGGTTCTGCGGCGTCTCGACCGCCGTCTGGATATAGAGGTCGCCGACATTGGGCTGGCGCAGCACCGGCATGCCCTTGCCCTTCAAGCGGAACTGGCGGCCATTCTGGGTGCCTTCCGGCACCTTCACCTTGGTTTGCGTGCCGTCGAGCGTGGTGACCTCGAAGGAACCGCCAAGGGCGGCCGTCGTCATCGAGATCGGCACCTTGCAATAGAGATCGGCGCCGTCGCGCTGGAAGAATTCGTGCGGCTTGACCGCGAGGAAGATGTAGAGGTCGCCGGACGGTCCGCCGCGCAGGCCCGCCTCGCCCTCATTGGCAAGCCGGATGCGGGTGCCGTCCTCGATGCCGGCCGGGATGTTGACCGACAGCGAGCGCTCCTCGGTGACGCGGCCCTGGCCGGCGCATTTCGGGCAGGGATCCTTGATCGTCTGGCCGCGGCCCTGGCATTGCGGGCAGGTCCGCTCGATAGAGAAGAAGCCTTGCGTGGCGCGCACCTTGCCATGGCCATGGCACATCGAGCAGGTCACCGGCTGCGTGCCGGGCTTGGCGCCGCTGCCGGAGCATTCCGAACAGGAGATGGAGGCCGGCACATGGATCTGCGCGGTCTTGCCGGAGAAAGCTTCTTCCAGCGTGATTTCCATGTTGTAGCGCAGGTCGGCGCCGCGCTCGCGGCCGCCCGACGAGCGGCGCTGGCGACCGCCCATCATGTCGCCGAAAATGTCCTCGAAGATGTCGGCGAAGCCGCCGGCGCCGAAGCCGTGCGCCGCGCCGTTCATGCCGCCCTCGAAGGCAGCGTGGCCGAAGCGGTCATAGGCGGCGCGCTTCTGCGGGTCCTTCAGCGTCTCGTAGGCTTCGTTGATTTCCTTGAACTTGTGCTCGCAGGCATGGTCGCCGGGGTTGCGGTCGGGGTGGMACTGCATGGCGAGCTTACGAAAAGCGCTCTTTAGCTCCTTGTCGTCGGCGCCCCTTTGCACGCCCAGCGTTTCGTAGAAATCAGCTTTCATTTTTTCCCGCTGTCCGGATGCTCAATGTCTTCAAGCATTGTTGGCAATCTTTGCCGGCATGGTCTTGGATTTAGGAGCGATGTTTCCCGGATGCTAGTACCAAGCCGGGGCAGCTCCGGGTTTTTCGTCATTTTTTCGGTCAGGGTTGCAAAAAAGCCCGGCCTTGCGCCGGGCTTTTGCACTTATTCGCCGTCAGCCGGCTCAGGCCGACTTCTTCTTGTCGTCGTCTTCGTTGATTTCCTCGAAGTCGGCGTCGACCACGTCCGAATCCTTGGCGGCATCCGCCTTGGCGTCGGCTTCGGCCGCTTCCTTCTGCGAGGCCTCATACATGGCCTGGCCGAGCTTCATCGAGGCTTCGGCGAGCGCCTGCGACTTGGCCTCGATGTCGGCCGGGTCGTCGCCTTCGGCGGCGGTCTTCAGCGCGGCAATCGCATCCGAGATCGCGGCGCGGTCGGCCTCCGAGACCTTGTCGCCATAGTCCTTGAGCGACTTCTCGGACGAATGCACCAGCGCCTCGGCCTGATTGCGGGCCTCGACGAGAGCACGGCGCTTCTTGTCCGCCTCGGCATTGGCCTCGGCATCCTTCACCATCTTCTCGATGTCGGCGTCGGACAGACCGCCCGAAGCCTGGATGCGGATCTGGTGCTCCTTGCCGGTGCCCTTGTCCTTGGCCGAGACGTTGACGATGCCGTTGGCGTCGATGTCGAAGGTGACCTCGATCTGCGGCACGCCACGCGGAGCCGGCGGKATGCCGACCAGGTCGAACTGGCCGAGCARCTTGTTGTCGGCCGCCATTTCACGCTCGCCCTGGAAGACGCGGATCGTCACAGCCGACTGCGAATCCTCGGCGGTCGAGAAGGTCTGGCTCTTCTTGGTCGGGATCGTCGTGTTGCGCTCGATCAGCCGGGTGAACACGCCGCCCAGCGTCTCGATGCCCAGCGACAGCGGCGTCACGTCGAGCAGCAGCACGTCCTTGACGTCGCCCTGCAGCACGCCGGCCTGGATGGCGGCGCCGAGCGCGACGACCTCATCCGGGTTGACGCCCTTGTGCGGCTCCTTGCCGAAGAACTGCTTCACGATCTCCTGGATCTTGGGCATGCGGGTCATGCCGCCGACCAGAACCACTTCGTCGATCTCGCCAGCCTTCAGGCCGGCATCCTTGAGCGCCGCCTTGCAGGGCTCGATGGTGCGCTGCACGAGGTCCTCGACCAGGCTTTCGAACTTCGCCCGGGTGAGCTTCATCGTCAGGTGCTTCGGGCCGCTGGCGTCGGCGGTGATGAAGGGCAGGTTGATCTCGGTCTGCGTCGTCGACGACAGCTCGATCTTGGCCTTCTCGGCCGCTTCCTTCAGGCGCTGCAGCGCGAGCTTGTCGGCCTTGAGGTCGATGCCCTGTTCCTTCTTGAACTCGGCCGCCAGATATTCGACGAGCCGCATGTCGAAGTCCTCGCCGCCGAGGAAGGTGTCGCCATTGGTCGACTTCACCTCGAACACGCCGTCGCCGATTTCGAGCACCGAAATATCGAAGGTGCCGCCGCCAAGGTCATAGACGGCGATGGTCTTGCCGTCCTTCTTTTCCAGGCCGTAGGCAAGTGCTGCGGCCGTCGGCTCGTTGATGATGCGCAGCACCTCGAGACCGGCGATTCGGCCGGCGTCCTTGGTCGCTTGGCGCTGGGCGTCGTTGAAATAGGCCGGAACGGTGATGACCGCCTTCTCGACCTTCTCGCCGAGATAGG